>JASHVT010000134.1 GCA_030039515.1 Nitrososphaerales archaeon | reverse complement strand
TCATCAGGGCCGCGTCCGCAGGGGTCGCGATTCCGCCGGCGGCGAAGTTGACGACCGGCAGCCGCCCGAGCTTGGCCGTCTCCTCGGCGAGCTCGAGAGGCACCTTGAACTCTCTGGAGATCCTGACCAGCTCCTGCTTGTCGCCCGACTCGTACATGCCCCTGAGCTTCCTCACCTCGTTGTTCAGCACCCTCACGTGCTTGACAGCCTCCGCCACGTTCCCCGTCCCCGGCTCTCCCTTCGTCCTTATCATCGACGCCCCTTCAGAGACCCGGCGAAGTGCCTCCCCTAGGTCCCTCGCACCGTTCACAAAAGGAGTCGTGTACTCCCACTTCCAGACGAACCTCTCCTCGTCGGCTGGGGTAAGGACCTCCGACTCGTCGATCATGTCGACACCGGCCTCCTGAAGGACCTTGGCTTCGTAGATGTGGCCGATGCGGCACTTGGCCATGACCGGTATCGTCACGTGGTTCAATATCTCCTCGATCACCCTGATGCTCGCGGTCCTTGCGACCCCTCCCTGCTGTCTGATGTCGTAGGGGAGTTTGTCTAGGACCATGACCGCGACCGCCCCTGCCTCCTCGGCTATCTGCGCCTGCTCTACGGTGGTCACGTCCATCACAACGCCGTGCTTGAGCATGTGAGCGAACCCCCTCTTCACCAGGGTGGTGCCCACCACCTTGGACTCGCCCGCTCTTTCCCTCGAGGCGACCACTTCCGGCTCGCCGGCAAGCGAAATCATGGTCCTGCTCGCCAGGACCCAGTCATATTAAGTTAAGGCGAAGCGAGGTGCCCGCGCCCTAGACCGAGCCCCGCTCTCGCCTCTTCTAGGCCTACGGGGTCCGGGGTCACTCCGGCGCCGACGCTACTCGTAGGAGACGTTCGACCTCATGTACGCCCGCGTCGCAAGGAAGAGGAAGACCAGGGTCTCCACAGCCAGGACGCCGACCTCCTCGACGTCGAACGCGGTCAGGTTCCCGAGAAAGCCTCCCCTCACAGCGTCAGCGACGTACGTCAACGGGTTGATGCGGAAGAGTATCTGAATCGGCACCGGGAGCGAGCTGCTGAAGGGATAGAAGACCGTGCTCGCAAAGTTCACCACGAATAGGACGAGGATCTGTATGCTGTTGTAGGCGTTGTTCGACTTCACGAGGGCGGATATGAACAGCATCAGCGAGCCGAAGAAGATGGAGCCAAGAAGGATCGTTCCGTACATGACGGACAGGCCGTAGGCCGTCAGGTGGAAGCCGCCGAGGAGAGCGTAAGCCCCTAGCATCATGACGAACGCGCCCGCGAGGCCGAAGATGACCGACGTGAACATGATCCCGAGGAGATACTCCAGTCTTGTGAACGGGCCGACGAGGAGCTGCGCGAGCATCCCCCACCTTCTGTCGGCCCAGAGCAGGCCGCCCCCGACAGTGCCCGCCATAACGGACTGGAAGCCCATGATCCCTGGGGCGAGATATGAGAGGTAGCTGGTACCGGACGAGGCCGACGCGAGAGACTGGAACCCGTACCCGAAGAAGACCAGGTACAGCGCAGGGAGGCCTATGAGTATGATGAGGGTGCCTGGGTCTATGTTCACGACCATGTTCCTGTACATCAGGCGGAGAATCCTGGGAGCTGCCAACGCTAGTGAGGCCTCGAGATCGAGTCGATGAAGACGTCCTCGAGCGTGTTCTGTCGGACGTTCAGCCACTCCAGCTGTACCCCTTCCTCCTTGGACAGCTCAAGAAGTGTCTGGAGGGTCTGTTTCGTGTCAGAACTCAGGAGAACGGCGGAGGCCCCTTCGGCCTTTACGCTCGCCTCAGGCTCCAGCTTCTCCTTGAGCTTCGAGTAGAAGTTAGGAGATGACCCGGCAGCGACAGTCACCTCGATGGTCTTCTTTCCGCCGTAGAGGCGCTTCAGGTTGGCGACTGTGTCCAGAGCGATGATCTTCCCCTTGTCTATGACTGCGATCCTGTCACAGAGATAGTCGGCCTCCTCGAGGTTGTGTGTGGTGAACACGACAGTCAGGCCCCGGCGCACTTCGTTCCTGATCGAGTCGAGCAGCTCGCGCCTCATGATGACGTCGAGCCCCACCGTAGGCTCGTCCAGGAACAGGATGTCCATGTCGTGCATCATCTCCCTCGCGACCTGCACCCTCCTCTTCTGGCCGCCCGACAGGTCGAACGACCTTTGCTTCCTGATAGGCTCTAGGTCGAACCTCTTGATCAGGTCCTCCCTCCTTCGTACCCTCTCGCCCTTGGGAACGCCCCAGAGTATGCCGTATACGTCCAGGTTCCCCTGGACGGAGGTGAAGTCGAACGACTCGGCCTGCTGGACCACTCCTATCCTGTCCCTCACCTTTTGGCCCTCGTGGACAGGGTCGAGCCCTAGAACTGTGAGCTTGCCTGAGGTCGGCCGGACCAGGGTTGTCATGACCTTGATCAGCGTGGACTTTCCCGCTCCGTTCTTGCCGAGCAGTCCGAAGACTTCCCCCTTCCTTATCTCGAAGCCCACCCCGTCCAGGGCGAAGCTCTTTCCGTCATAGCTGTGCCTGACGTCCTGTGCGACTACGACAGCTTCGCTGACTTTCTCTGAGGTCTGGCCGATGGGCTGCAACTGGTACAAGGCTCGGCCGGACAGGGAGCTTAAGGATTGAGCGAACGCGCGTCACCGATAAATACCGAAGTCGAGAGCGACCTCGCGTGGACAGCAACGAGACCGCGGGTTACGGGCTGGCAGTCCTCGGAGTTCTCGGGATAATAACGGGGGCGTCCTTTTACATCGAGAAGTATCACAAGACGATAGGCTTGGGCGGGATAGGACTGGGCATCGTCTTCGTCATAGTGGGCATCTGGTACGCCCGGATGAGGAAGCCAGCGCCCATGGCCCCGAAGCAGCAGGCGCCAGGCAAGTAGCCCAAGGCTCGCAAGACGGGGGCCTTATCTCCGCCCGTCTCTGAGAGCAGTCAGGCCTGCGGAGTCGAGCCTGTACACGGACCACTCGTCGAGCCTGCGCGCGCCAAGGCCATCGTAGAATCGCATCGCCGCCTCGTTCCAGTTCAGGACCGACCACTCCATCCTTCCGCAGCCTCTCCTGTTTGCTTCATCCACGCACCAGAGAAACAGACGCCTGCCCACGCCCTCCCGTCTGGACTGCTCGAGGACGAAGATGTCTTCAAGGTAAAGCGTCGGCCGAGCAAGGAACGAGGAATAGGCATAGAAGAAGAGCGCGTAGCCGACGGGCTCGCCACCCCTCAGAGCGAGCACCAGGTGGATCCTCCGCTTCTGGAAAATGTCCTCGAGGATCCTCTTGCGAGCCGCCGGGGTGGGTGGCTCCAGCCCCTCGAATTCCGCCAGAGAGTTCAGGAGGCCAAGGAAGGCCTTGGCGTCGCCCCTCCTCCCCCACCTGACAGTCGTACGGTCTTTCAACGGATGGCACGAGGGGTTGGCAAGGTAGTTAAGCGGAGAGCCGCCGCGAAGCGCGCCAGACGCCACCCGCATGTCAGAGCGCTCCTCGCTTCAGAGACTTCAAGAGGGGGCGCGGGCAGGCCGGAACATCAATCAATTGACTCAGAGTCTCCCAAGCGCCTCGGGCACGCCGAACCCATGCATCGAGCTGTCGAACGTCAGCAAGTCCTACGGCTTGGTCCCAGCCTTGAGCAACCTCAGCTTCGCGATCCCCGAGGGCGGAAGATACGCGCTACTGGGGCCGAACGGTGCGGGCAAGTCGACGACGCTCAAGCTGCTCATCGGCTCGCTGAGGCCTGACTCCGGAAGGGTGAGCATCCTTGGCTCGCCGCCTGACAGCAGGGCGGCGAAGGCTGAGGTGGGCTACCTCCCCGAAGACGCCCTGCCTTACAGGATGCTTTCCGTGAGGGAGAACCTCGAGTACATCGGGTCTCTAAGGGCCGTCGGAGACTTGAAGAACCGTGTGGACTATCTCCTCGACGCGCTCGATCTCAGGGAATACGAGCGCTCCAACGTAGGGAGGCTCTCCCGAGGGAACACCCAGAAGCTCGCGATAGCGCTCGCGATAGTCCACTCCCCCAAGGTCCTCCTGTTGGACGAGCCGCTCAACTACCTAGACATACCGACCCAGGAGAAGGTGATAGCGATGCTGGAGTCGTTGCAGGGAACTCACCTGGTCTCGACCCACATCATGTCCATCGCAGGCAGGCTGACGGACAGCGTCGTCATGATCTCCAAGGGCACGATCCTTTGGAAGGGCGCGATAGACGAACTGAAGAGGATGGGCTCGCCGGATGAACCGATCGAGAAGATCGTGGCCAGGATGATGACCGGTGCTATTTAGGGTCCTGAAGTTTGTGCTGAGGACGCGATTCTCCAGGCCCTTCCTCGGCTTCATACTGCTGATGATCTTCTACTCGATCGTGATTTCGCGCGCTATACCTCCGACCGGCATATCGGTGATAATCAGCTACTACATCGTCGGGATAGTGGCATTCTTCCTCGCGATGTCGCTTGCGACCGGAGGAGTGATGGTGATGAAGTCGGACAGGGACTTCCTGTTCACGCTGCCTCTGAGCTCTCGCGACCTGTCCATAGCCATCTTCTTTTCCCAGTTCATCGCGTATGGAGTGACCGTTTTGCTCCTCTTCGCATATCTCTCTCAGGCGTTCTCGTCCGCCCTACTGCTGGTCGACCTGGTCGCCCTGGCGCTGACTCTCACCTCCCTAGGGACCATCGCCCCCTCGATGACAACCAAGGGCCGAGTGTCGGCGTCGGTTCTCCTAGCGCTCTGGACGTCATCGGCGCTCCTCAAGTTCCCGTTCACGCCAGGCTCTGCGTTCAGCGGCAGCGTGGTGTATGGGACCGCTACTCTAGTTGTGCTCGCGGCCGCAACTGTGACCATCGCATTCAGGAACCTGCCCCACGTGGAACTGGACATGGTGAAGAGCATGGTCAGGTCGTCCTCATCCGAAATCAAGGCGCCGAACAGCTATGTGGGCAAGAGCCCGGTCAGCGCTATCTACTTCATGAACCTCAGCAACATGTCACTGGCAGGGAGGTTCAACATGGCGGGCACGGCGCGCTACGTTTCAAAGCGAGTGAAGAGCACGTGGGTGGCCGCGATCGCCTCCGCCGGCGCCGCGGCATACGTCGCGTTCATTCTGATCGCATATGGCGCAGTGCACTTCAGCGCTGCTCCTCTTCCAGCGCAGATCATCGCCAACGTCATCCTTGGGTTCCTGGCTTTCGCGTTCTCGCAGTCCGCTATCACCTACGAGAGGATCTGGCTCTCCCTGACGTCGCTGCCTCCGGCCACATACTTCCGGAACCTCATAGCGGCAAAGGTCCTGTCGTTGATGCTGATACTCGCCCCTTTCGCTGTCGCGGACGCCGCCCTCGCGTATCTCGGCTATGCTGGAGCCCTGGCCTCCATGGTCGTGGTGGCGGTCGTGATACCGGGCTTCTTCGTCCTGGAGGTCTGCTGGGCCGCCTTCACCGCTCCAATCCAGGTCAAAGGGGACGACATGCTGATGCCCGCGCAGTTCAACCTTAGGCAGATGGCTGCCGCGGTCCCTCTCGTCGCGGTGATGGGGATAGCGGCCTCGGCTTCCGGGGTGCTAGACATCGCCCTGATAGGCGGCCTCGCGATTTGGGTCGTCTCCGCTTCACTGGCGGTGAGCGGCGGTTTCTGGAACTCGGTGGTCTCCCGGCTCACCGAGAGCGGCTTCGTCTGAGAGGACCGTTCATGCTTGGCCGGGCTGGCGGTCAGGCAGCGCGGATAGCCGGTTGTGCAGCTTCTCAAAGAAGTAGTAGTAGTCCTCCGCGGCGAACTTCTTCCTCGTCCCCAATACGAACGGCTCCGTCATCTCCCATGCCGTCCTCGTCGCGAACATGTCGTCGATCGTCTCGGCCTTGAGATACCCCTTTTCGACGAGGAATCCGAGAGACTCGAACAGGGAGGCGACCTGGTAGAAGGCCAGTTGCTTCTCCTCCGAGAGCCTTTCGAAGTCGTCGTAGGACTTCAGAGCGGTGCGGAGCACGGTCGTATAGGACCTCTGGACCTCCATGCTGTTTGCGACCTCGTAGATTCTCATGACCAGGTCGATCGTGGCCAGGTTGCTGTTCTGATTGACCTGCTGCATGGTCAGCTTGACCTGCTGTGCGTTGGCGTCGGCCTGCCTGACCGAGGCCTCCAGCATCGCCTTGTCCTGTCTTATCTGATATACCACGAAGAAGGCCCCCAAGATTATCGCGATCGAGCTCAGGATAGAGGTGTCGGCAGCGATGGTACCTGTGCTGATCTGGAGCGGCTGTAGCACCTGCGCGTGCTTCGTGCGACTCGATTTAAGCTAGACTGAGGGATGGACGGGCCCGGTGGGATTTGAACCCACGACCTCTGCGAGACCGGCTCCCTACAGCTTAGAAGGCTGCCGCGCTATCCGTAATGCGCCCCACATGGAACTGCGCTACGGGCCCAGACTTGCGCCATCGTGTTTTGACATAAGCTTTTGCCGACGGTGCCGTCGCGCAGGTTCGCCTCAGATGTTTTTAACGTAGCCACGGCGGGTCGGAGACGATGGTCGCGGCGAACCAGCGACTCTTTGGCACGAACGGCGTGAGATTCGTACCCGGAGTCAGCCACGACCTGGACTTTGCGATCTCTGTCTCGGAGGCGATCGGGACCTACTTCGGGAGGGGTGAGATAGTGCTGGGAAGGGACGGAAGGCTGTCAGGCCCTGCTCTCTCCAACGCCGCGATTTCCGGCCTCATGAGCTCCGGGCGGGACGTGGCGGAGGCAGGTCTGGTGCCGACGCCGGCGCTGCAGTTTGCAGTGAAGTCGATGGGGTTCGGAGGAGGCGTGATGGTCACGGCCTCTCATAACCCGAAGCAGTACAACGGGCTCAAGGTGATGGGCCCCGACGGTGTTGAGGTGCCGAGGCTCGACGAGCAGCGAATTGAGAAGATATACTTCTCAAACTCGCAGGCAAGGGCGGACTGGAAGTCCATTGGGACGTGCAGACAGGAGCCGTCGGTGGTCAGGAACTACATCAACGGAATAGTATCCAAGACCAACGTGAAGCTGGTCTCGGACAGGCGGTTTACGGTAGTGATGGACGTCGGAAACGGCGCGCAAGGCGTCGCAGCTCCCTATCTCGTCGAGGCCCTGGGGTGCAAGCTGATCACCATCAATTCAGTCGTGGACGGCGCCTTTCCCGGGAGGGGCCCCGAGCCGACGCCCGAGACGCTCGGCGACCTGGCTTCAGCCGTCCGGTCGACGGGGGCCGACTTCGGCGTGGCGTACGACGGCGATGGCGACAGGTCGATATTCTGCGACGAGAGCGGAAGAGTCGTTTGGGGCGACCAGAGCGGCTGCCTCGTGGCCGACTACGTGCTTGAGAAACACCCACAGGGATCGGTCGTGACGTCCATAGCGTCAGGTCAGGCGATCGACGCGGTCGCCAAGAGGCATGGCGCGAGGGTCTACAGGACCAAGGTCGGAAGCGTGGACGTATCCAGGGCGATAATCGAGCGCGGCGCCGTGTTCGGATTTGAAGAGAACGGCGGCTGCATCTATCAGCCGCACGTCGCGGTCAGGGACGGCGGGATGACGACCGCGCTCATGCTCGAGTGCCTCGCAGCCAAGGGGATGGCGTTCTCCAAGGCCCTCTCATTCGTAGTCCCAACGTACTACCAGGCGAAGGCCAAGATCCCGGTCGAGGGGAGTAAGATCGACTCTGTGATGAAGGCGGTGGAGAGACAGGCGGGGGGAGAGATTGACAGGCTTGACGGAATGAAGATCAAGACCGATGAGCGCTCCTGGGTCCTTGTGAGGCCGAGCGGGACGGAGCCGATAGTGAG
>JASHVT010000133.1 GCA_030039515.1 Nitrososphaerales archaeon | reverse complement strand
GAAGCGTTGTATGCGCCGAGAGAGTTGATCTCGGCATTTCCGTAGACCTGGCTGGTGCTGACGGTGTATCCCTTCAGGGAACCGCTCTGGTTCTCAATCCCGTAGGTCGCGACACCGACAGGCGCGGGAACAGACGGGTTGTCCAGATAGTACTGGAACCAGCTGTTCTGTAGAATCTCGTCTTGGTTGCCTATCGGGGATAGCGCGATGGTCTGTTGCTCGATGCTGGTCGAACTCGAGGTGGTCAGAGAGGAGTGGAGTGTGGATGAAAACTGGGTCGTAGACTGACTGCTTGCGGTCGTGGTGCTGACGGTGCCGGGAGAGGTCTTCGATGAGGACTCCAGCGCTACGACGCCTACTCCTGCGACCAAGACCACCGCTATGACCGCGACCGCTATGACGCGGGCCGCTATGCCGCTTCTAACATAGTGGGGCAACAGCTCGCGCCCGCGCTTGACTGGTTATATTGCTTAGGAAGGAAGTGGCCGACAGGCCGCGTAAGGGTGATCCGGTTTCGGCCGATCAAAAAGTTCGCTCTTTTCAGCAGGGAGGATAGCCGCTCTCTCGACAGCCGCTTCGAAGGAATCTCCTGAGCTGCCTCGGGTGGGAGACCCAGGCCCTTGTAATGCGCTTTGACGATGAGACCCTGGAGTGAAGACCATTCTCTACGCTGGTCATGAAACCCTCGCATACGGTCTCTCTTCGTCGAAGCAGTCCTGCGCGGAGCCGTGAACCACCAGCGCTTCGACTCAAGAGCGACAGAGCCCATCCAGAAGGCGGCACAACAAACAATTTACAATGCGCGATATTGCACGCCGTCCGTGTGGCCGGAGGTCAGGAAGCAGTTCACCCGCCAGACGGCCCGGCCGGAAGTCGTGAGAAGGATGATCGAATGCGGCCTGCGCGTCTCGAACGATGAAAAGCTCTTCGTCGGCGACATTGAGGTGGACTATTCCGCTGTCGCAAGGGCAGTCAACGTAGACCGGAGGGTGGTCAAGCAGACGGTCGAGCAGATAAGACGGAACCCGCGCTTGTTCTCCATATTCTCCAAGACGATGCCACTAGGAACGAGCTTAGTGAGCCTCGTCTCGCTCTTGGGTTGCACCGCAATCGTCGTGGAGGCCGACCCGAAGTCGCCGGGCATCATGGCCGAGGTCGCGGGGATACTCGCGAGGAACGGCATGGTCGTCAGACAAGCGCTGGCCGACGACCCAGACATGGTCGAGGACGCGAAGATGACCTTAGTGGTAGAAGGACAGCTCACCGGCGGTGCCCTAGTAGAGCTGAACGGCCTGAAGAACGTGCGAAGCATAAAGATCCTGAAGTAAGATGGCCAACAGGTTCGACGTGGCGGTCCTCCACGACTTCTTCGTCGACAGGCTTGTCTACGTGCAGTCGGTGAAAGGGCTCGCAAAGGACCTGAGGTCAAAGTCGGCAGAGGGAGGGGGAGGGATACACGGGATGTCCCAGTCGGAGGTCAGCGGGGGCAACGCAGTCAACCTCGCGCGCGGGCTGGGGCGGCTCGGAAGGAAAGTCCTGCTCATAACACACTCGGACTCTCAGCACATGCCCATCTTGGAGAAAGCGATGGATGGCCTGGACGTGGAGCTGAGGGTCAAGCCCTTGCGCCCCGGCCTCACGGTGGCCATCGAGGGGGAGGTCAACGTCATGCTTGGGGACTGTGGCGGCGCCGCCACCTTCGGGCCCGGAGAGCTGAGCGACGATGACTGGGGCTCACTAGCACGCGCGGACCTCGTCTGTTCGGTCAACTGGGCGGCAAACGAGAGGGGGACGGAGCTCCTGAAGGCCCTCAGAAGGCGCCTCGGGCGGAAGCGGATCTTCCTAGACCCCGCCGACTTCAGGGACAGGCCCTCTGAGTTCGCGAGCCTGCTCCGTGAAATCTCCAAGAGGCATCTGGTGGACTGGGTCAGCGTGAACGAGGAGGAGGCGAAGGCGGCCGCAATGTTGCTCGGCGTCAGGGCCACAGACCTTGGCGAGGCCTGCAGGAGGTTGGCATCGAACCTCGGAGTCACCCTCGACCTCCACGGGGTGTCGAGGAGCTGGACCAGCGACGGAGGAGCTCTCGCATCCCGCCCTTGCTTGGAGACTAGGCCAAGGAGGCTGACCGGGGCGGGAGATGCCTGGGACGCGGGCTCGATCTGCGGATGGCTCGAGGGCATGGGAGACGAGGCGCGCGTCGCCTTCGCCAACGCCGCCGCGAGCGTCTTCCTGGGGCGCGAAGAGAACCTGCAGGCGACGCACGAGGAGGTCGAACGGCGCCTCAGCGAGTCACTGCTTCTCTAGCATCCTGGAGAACGTCCACGATACCGTGCTGAGGATCTCGTTGAGCCTCGCCTTGTCTCTGTAGTTCTCGACCACGACCTTTGTTATCGCCCCTCCGTCCTCCTCCACGTCGAACCTTATCACGTCGGCCTTCTGGATCTTGCCGGCCTTCGCCAGCTCGTCGTCTTTCTCCTTCATCCCTTGAAGTATCTTGCCCATGAGGAACGACCTGAACGGAGAGGTCGCCTGCTTCAGCTCGATGCCTTCCTTCGGCTCGACGGTCACCGAGTCCGATGTGATCGAAGCCGTGGCGATGACCTGTCCTCCCTTGTCCCTCTTCAGTTCCCTGACTTCTGGGGCGGGGGCAGCCGCGGCCATCATCTCTATCGCAGGCTTGAACGTCTCGGCCCTCAGGTTGGCGTCCACGTACGCGAGCGCCTCCTTGAGCCGCTCCACCTCTTCCTGGAGCTGCGAAATCCTTCCTTCCAGCCAGAGCTTCGTCTCCGCCGCTCTCTTGACGTCGGTGTCCTGAGTGGCCAATGCGGCTCACCTTCTCCTGACCGCTAAAAAATGTTGGTCGCAGGCGGGCATCAGCGAACCAGCGCGGCGAAACTGTTCCTGCGCGTCCCTTCAGAGCTCGTCGATTATGGCCTGGGCCATCCTCTTCGTCCCAGCCTTCCCTCCGAGGTCGTAGGTCAGGTGTTTGCCTTCCTTCATGACCTTGTGCGTCGCGTCGAAGATGGCCTTCGCCTCCTTCTTCTCGCCCAGATAGTCCAGCATCCACGCCCCGGACAGCACGGTCGCTGTGGGGTCGACCTTGTCCTTCCCCTTGTACTTCGGCGTGCTCCCGTGGGCAGGCTCGAACATGGCATACGAGTCCCCGTAGTTGCCCGAGTACACCACCCCTATGCTCCCGACGAGGCCCGACGCCTCCTCGGAGAGGATGTCCATGTACAGGTTGGTGCCCACCACCACGTTCCTGTCGAACCTCTGGGGGTTCTTCACGAGCTGCTGAGCGAAGTTGTCGGCGAACAGGTCCTCGAACTCGACTCCCGGGTGCTTCTTCGCCACGGCCCTGGCGGAGTCGAGGAACATCCCATCCGTGACCTTGAGGATGTTGGCCTTTGAGATAGCTATGACCTTCTTCCACCCCCTCCTCTCCGCCTCCTCAAAGGCGAACGTCGAGACCTTCGTGGACTTGTTCCTCGTGATCAGCCTCGTCGCCACGGTCACGTCGTCTGAGAGCCTGCTCTCGATGCCCGAGTACATCCCTTCGGTCGCCTCTCTGACAAGCACGAAGTCGACGGCCCCCAGAGGGCCCTTCTGTCCGGGGAAGGTCTTCACTGGACGCACGTTCGCATAGAGGTTGAACTTCTGCCTGATGCTGACTGCCACGCTCCTTGGCGTACCTGGGATGGGAATGGTCGTCGTCGGCCCCTTCAGGCAGCAGTCCGACTTCTCTAGGACGTCCCAGACCTCGTCCGAGATGAAGCTTGGCCCCTTCTTCTCCTCCCACCACTCGGACCCTGCATCACATACGGTGAATTGCACCCGGCTCCCCGCGGCCTTGAGCACCTCCATGGTGACTCCGACAAGCTCCGGGCCCGTCCCGTCTCCCCGGATTATCGCCGCTTTCTTCAACGCTCGACATCGCCGGCCCCGGCTTCGGCTTAAAATGATTGCTGGCTTTGGCGACAACCATAGGTGTAAATCTGGGGCCGGGAACATGCGGCTCGCGTTGAAGACAGAACTCGGCGCGGTCCTCATCATGGCCCTGGTGGTGGGAGGACTCGGCCTGGGCTCTTTCATGGGGACGAGCGGTCGGCAGTCTTCGACACCTATTGGCGAGCAGTCACAGGAGACCAGCACGACCGCGGCCGCTACACCTGCAAGCGTATGCGGGAATGCGGCGCCTTACGCACGATTTCAACAGGTCATGTCGATGAGTCCAGGATCGTCTGGCATAGTCTGCGTCATGTATGACATAGGATCGGCGCAGCAAGAAAATGAAAGCTGGGTGGTGCAGCAGACAGGGCATGTCTACCTCCTCGGTCCCAACGGGACGGTCGTCGGCGGAGCCGAAGGCATCAATGTCACGGTCCTGTCTGTGACAAGGACTCAAGACAACGAGAGTGTGGAGTACAGGATAGCGGCTTCGTCAGATGCAGATGGGGCCTATTCGTGGTGGCTGACTGGCTCCTCATGCCCGGGCTTCCCCCTGGTGGTGGGGAACGTCACCAGCGCAACGCCTATCCTGCGGTCATACTTCTCCTCGGACTTCTACTGCCCTGCGATGCTGTACGCAGTCGAGATTGACGGCGCTTCTGGTGTCGCCCTCCAGACGTTTCCTAGCTGAGACCGGGGCGGCAGTAGACTCAGTCCGCGATCCTGAAGCCGTGCAGGTCCCTCGGGGGGACCTCGTGCAGTTCGATCCTCTCGACCCTCGCCCTAGGCGGCCCCTTCCTCGCCCACCTGACGACCTCCAGCACGGC
>JASHVT010000132.1 GCA_030039515.1 Nitrososphaerales archaeon | reverse complement strand
TGAGCCTCGGAAGCTCCTTGCCCTTCATGTCCTTGGCTGGGTCGTACATCAGGAAGACTCCGTCCATGGAGTGAACCGAGTCGTCGGGGCCCGTGTCGTTCTCGTGGAGGTAGTCGCCCCCGTGTCCTATTGTCCCGGCCGACCTCCATCGCAGCTCATCGAAATACACCATGAGCTCCGGCCTGTCACCTAGCGCTCGGCCGTAGAGCTTCTCAGGGTCGAGCACGGCGTTCCTCATCGGCTTCCCGGAGTCATCCTTGATCCGCAGAATCCTCTCGCCAAGTTCCCTCTTCTCTCTTTCGAGGTCGGCTGGGTCCACTACCCCGTTCTTCTCCCTTCCCTTCACGTTGAAGAATATCCGCGCGTAGTACCCTCCCCAGCCCCAAGCCTTGGTCCTGGCCCAGTCGATGTCCGCCTTCTCGACCTCGGTGACGCCGCTCGGCCTGTCCTTGAACCTCAGGTACCCTTCGCTCTCGAGCCACTGGTTGACGCAGAAGCCGCCCTTCATCGCCTTCGACCCGTGGTCAGAAAGGACGAACGTAAGGCAGTCTTCGCCGAAGATGTCCAGGAGCCTCCCGATCCTCTCGTCCACCATCGCGTAGTACTCCGCGTCTATCCTCTCGTACTTGTTCCCCTTGACGTAGCGGGGGTGCGCGGGATCGAAGAACTTCCAGAACGCGTGGTGGAGCCTGTCGAATCCTATCTCGTGCAGCATGAAAAAGTCCCAGGGGTGGTCCTTGACGAGCATCTCGGCCACGTCGAACCTCTTCCGCGTCATCTCGAAAAGCTCCTCCTTGATGGCGTCCCTGTCTTCGGTCCTGAAGGTGACGTCGAAGATGTACTTGCCGCCCGAGGCCTTGAGCACCTCGTCCCTGAGTTCAGGGGGGTGAGTGAAGGGCCTCTCCATGCTCGGGGTGATGAAGCAGGACACGGCCAGCGTGTTGGGCACGGACCTGGGGGGATATCCGGGAGGGACGCCAAGGACGATCGACTTCTTCCCTTGCTCCGAAAGGATGTCCCAGACGGTCCTCTCCCGCACGTGGGTGGAGTTGACTATGTATCCGTCAGTGTAAGAGAACCCTCTCCTGTGCCTGAACCCGTAGATACCGAGTTCGCCGGGGTCCTTGCCCGTCATCATCACCATCCAGGCCGGGACCGTGATCGGAGGGTCGCAGGACCTCAGGGTCCCGTGAATCCCTTTCGAGTACATCCTTCTGACGTTAGGCATCTTGCCTAGCAGCTTCTCGAACAGCATCGCGGGAGGAACGGAGTCAAGGCCGAGGACCGCAACCCTCTTTGCCATCTTCACTCAACAAATGGGGCGGATGCCTTGAGTATGACCTCCGAGACCTCGGGCCTCATGAACTCTTTCGGGGGGACCTGTCCCTCGGCGAACATCTTCCTGAGCTTCGTCCCGCTGAAGCTGAGCCTGTCTTCCTCAGGGTGCGGGCAGGTCTTCTCGCTGGCGATCCCGGCGCACTTCTTGCAGTAGAAGAACTCCTTGAAGAAGAAGGGGGTGATGCCTAGGTCCGGGAACTCCCTGAAGATCTCTTGGGCGGCGTACGGGCCGTAGAAGCTCCCGACGCCCGCATGGTCCCTGCCTATGGTGATGTGCGTGCAGCCGAAGTTCTTCCTCATTATCGCGTGCATTATCGCCTCCTTAGGCCCGGCGTATTGCATCTCGTAGTGGAGGACGCTCAGGACGACAGAGCTCTTCGGGTAATAGTTCTCGATAAGCGCCCTGTAGGAGGCCATGATGACGTCGTCCTTGAAGTCTCCCGCCTTCTTCTTGCCTATGACCGGGTTGACGAACAGCCCGTCCACTAGCGACAGGGCGCTCTTCTGGAGGTACTCGTGGTTGATGTGCGGCGCGTTCCTCGTCTGGAACGCGACTATCGAGTTCCACCCCCTCTCGCTGAAGAGGATCCTCGTCTCCTTGGGGGACAAGGTGAAGTCCACGTACGGGCCATGGTTGGGTCTCGCGACAGACTTCAGCCTGCCGGGCAGCGCCTTGGACGGCCCGGCGTAGACCCTCGACACGCCGGGGTGCGCCTGGTCTTCCGTACCGAAGACCTTCATCGCGTACTCCTTTTTGGAAAACTCGAACGCGTCGCCGCACTCCATGACAGCGACGGGGGCACCATGCTCGTCTGCCAGCAGGACGTCGTCCCCGGCCTGAAACGCGACCTGCTCCAAGGGGAGCAGTATCGGGATCGTCCAGGGCACATCAGTCTCGAGTCGCATCTGGTCGACCACGCTGAGATAGTCGTTCTCGTCCATGAATCCTTCGATGGGGCTGAACACGCCGTTCGCGATGTTTCCCACGACAGTCCTCGTATCCGCCCCCACCACGATCCTCTGGCCGGGCCCAAATCCCTCGAATCGCTCTCTCCCGGCGTACTGACTCAGCTGCACTAGAGTTCCGCCGTGGGGCTTGCTGACCATGGGAGGCTCGCCTAGAGGTAGCCTAGCGCCTTCAGTCGTGCCTTGATGTCCTCGATGTCTTTGCTCGAGAATGCGTCGGGGCTCTGGGAGGTCTCGTGCATCGCGACGACTTCGCGCAGAACGAACGTGACGTAGTCCGAGACCGACTTGAAGCCTGTCTTGGTGGCTATCAGCGCTTCAAGCCGCTTGTGGAGCGTCTTGGGTATGGACACAGTGGTGTATTTCGTCGGCATTGATGGGAGGAAGCCTGTGCCTGTATTATATATAATTAACCTGTTCCAGGGTGGCATACCATATCTTTAATTACCTGTGATTATAGAGTGATGACAGTCGGCCTCAAGGGAGGAACCGAGGTGTCTTCAAGCTCGGCGGGGGAGCGTTTCTCTCCTCCGCTACTTTCCAGG
>JASHVT010000131.1 GCA_030039515.1 Nitrososphaerales archaeon | reverse complement strand
AGGTCTGGCGCGAGGATTGTGGCGACTCACGACTCCAGGTTGTACATGTCGGACAGGGGACCCGCCATGGCTACCGGCCCGATAGTACGAGCGCTGGAGTTCGCCTCCGGAAGGAGGGCCACGGTCATCGGGAAGCCGTCGCCCCTGATGTTCAAGATGGCGCTAGAACTTGCGGGATGCGACGGGCGGGACGCCGTGATGGTCGGCGACCAGCTCGATACCGATTATCTGGGCGCGCGGAGGGCAGGGATCGACTTCGTCCTCGTAAGGACCGGCGTAGACCAGACTGCCAAGGGGAAGGGAGTTGTCGCGGTCCTGGACAACGTTGACTCCCTGGTCGACCTGCTCTGACGGGAAGGGAGAATTAATACAGCGGCAGGCTGACTGATGACCATGCAGCACGTCTCTACCAAAGGGCCAGCGAAGTGCGCAATCTGCGGGGAAGTGGAGACGCAGCCGGGGAGCTTCCCGAACGTCGTCGGCGTAGGCAGGGTATGCTTGACCGACGGGATGAAGAAGGTGAAATGCGAGGCGTGCGGCAACGAGATCAAGCTCTTGACGTCGTCAAAGCTTCAGGGAAGGACCCTCTGCCTCTCGGACCACATGAAGGAGATCGAGAAGTTCAGGCAGCACCTCGTCACTGTGTTCGACGAGGACAACGAAACGGCCCAATCGATCCTTTCCAGGGCGTATTCCGAAGCGCCGGAGGGGTACACTCTCCTCACCGTGAGGCGCGGGAGGAACAGCACCCACGTCTGGGAGGCCGAATACGAGAAGACCGAGGTCTTCCAGATGAGGTGCAGCTAGCTTCCCCAGAGACTAGAGACCTAGCTCCGTCGCAGATGGGCTACTTCCACCAGCCGAACTCCTTCGGAGTGTCTGTGATCGTCCGTCCTCTCCTGCCGTCCACGAAGACGTCGTCCTCAATCCTTACTCCGAGCCTGCCAGGTATGTACACGCCCGGCTCGACCGTGAAGCACATCCTCCTCCGCAGCCTCTCCCTTCCGCCCTCGACGATGTAGGGCGCTTCGTGCACTTCGAGCCCCAGCCCATGGCCCGTCCTGTGGATGAAGTAACGGCCCATGCCCGCATCCTTCAAGACCCCCCGGGCCGCTCCGTCGACCGCCCCGACCGCGACTCCCTCGACGGCCGACCTGATCCCCTTCTCCTCGGCCTCCAGGACCTTCTGATACACGTCTTCTATCGCCCGTCCAGAGCCCAGGCACAGCGTCCGCGTCACGTCTGCATAGTAGCCGTCGAGAGTCGAACCGACGTCGAAGATCACCCCCTCCCCCCGCGTCACCTTCTTCGTCGTCGGACCCCCATGAGGATCCGAGGCCCTCGGCCCTGACTGGACGAGCATGGCGTCGACCTTCGTGGCGCCCTCTGAGTAGATCAGCTCGGTGGCTCTCCTGGCCAGCTCGAGTTCGGTGACACCTTCCTTGAGGATCTGAGGAAGCCTGTCGAAGGCCCTGCTCAGGATGGCGCCTGACTCCCGGAGAAGCTTCGCCTCAGACTCGTCCTTGACCTCCCTGAGTCCCTGGAGCAGGGGCTCGGCGTCTTCGAGCTTGACTGAATCAAGACTCAGCTTGCTCAGGAAGAGGAACGGCGTCCTGCCTTCCACTCCCCACCTGCCCTTCAGTCCTGCGGACGTGGCGGCTCCTTCGATAGCGGTGCCTGGGCCCTGCGAGTCGGTCCACGCATGGACGCGCATGGGCAGCGGACACCAGCGGTAAGGTCCTGCCTCGAGTTCCGGCGCGACGAGCTGCGCCTCACGCTCTCTGCCCACCAGCAACATGAACGGCCTCTCCAAGAGCAGCGAGTCTACGCCAGTCAGATATCGCATGTTGGGCCCGGGCACGACGATGGCGCCGTCCAAGCCTCTCTGCTCGAGTTCCCGCCTGAGGCCCTTCTCTCTCGCCGCGAACCTTCTTCTGTCCTCCATCGGCACGACAACGGACGGAACCCGTTAATATCTTGTCCAATCGCGCGGGGCCATGGGACTGAAGGAGGTCTTCGTGCTCCCCGTCGCGAGACACTGGATCGCCGGGACAGACATGGAGTCGGCGCTCAAGGACGCGAAGACGGCCAACTCTAAGGGGATTGGTGCGGTCGTGAACTTTCTCGGAGAAGAGATCACGGACGCCGCGACGGTCGACGCCCACCAGGCCGAGTACCTCAAGTTGCAGCAGGCAATCGCGGACAGCGGGGTGAACGGGTTCGCTTCGGTCAAACTCACTCAGCTCGGGCTTTCCATCAGTGAGGAGGACGCGCGGAAGAGGCTGGGGAAGGTCGCAGCAAACGCGGCCGGCCTTGGTCAGCTCCTGTGGATAGACATGGAGGGGTCGCAGTTCACGCAGACGACGATGTCAATCTACTTGGACGCCGTGAGCGCTTACCGGGGCGTCGGGGTGGTCATGCAGGCCTACCTAAGAAGGAGCGAGGAGGACGTCAAGGCGGTCCTCGAGCACGGAGGAAAGGTAAGGCTGGTAAAAGGCGCATACAGGGAACAGCCTGACGTCGTATACACCACGAGGGAGTCGATACGGGAGAACTTCCGTAAACTGATGGGGGCGCTCTTCGATCAGGCAGACGGATTCGCGATAGCGACACACGACTCCTCTCTGATCGAGGATGCGAAGAAGCTGGCCGACTCCAAGCACACCAACTTCAGGTTCGAGATGCTGAAGGGCATCCGCGACGACCTGAAGGCAGAGCTCGTCAGCTCGGGGTACACTGTGTTCGAGTACCTTCCCTACGGAGGCAGCTGGTACGCATACTCCAAGAGACGGCTCACGGAGCACCCCAGCAACATCTGGCTGTTGCTGCGCTCGCTGGTCTGACCGCAGACGCGGGCTTTCGTATCACCGGCAGTTGATAAGCTCATCAATTATGATAGACCACACTCGCAAAATACCGCAAAGGCGTGCCATCCCTTGAGGTCAGAAGAGAATGCCGAATTACGAGAAAGGCCAGATTTGGGGAGCCCTCCGCAAGGCTTGGAAGGGTTACCGGATCGCAAAGGTCCAAGGCGACAACGTGCGCATGAGGGAGTATGCGACCCGCATCAAGACCCTCCAGGGTCAGCTTGGAGTTCCTCAAGCTAGCTTTCCGAACATCGACAAATAGAAGCAGAGGAGCGCCGCTCCTCTCTTTCCCTTTTTAGTTCCCTGTCGCGAACTCTTTCTCTATCTCTTCGAGGATGTCGCCCACAACTTCTTGCTCAATCCCGAATGACTGCGACATGTCCTGGATGCTGTCCTGCTGGTCCGCCATCACGTACCTGAGCATCCTCCTCCTGTCTGTCTTGCCCAGGGACTGGCTCGTCCGGGCCGCCTCTCTGAGCGCGAGGCTCCTGATGTAGAGCAAGACAGCTCTCTCCCTTTCCATCTCCTCCAGCTTCTTGTCGACCTCCGCGACGATCTCTGCAAGGGGCCTGATCCTTGACGCCTCGTCAGGAATTCTCAGCGCGTCGTTCGCCTGTACCATCACCTTGGCGTGCTCGTCGTCCTCAGGGACTCCAGGCACGGCGCCGAAGGAGTATACCCTCGTACGGAAGAGGTTCGGGGCAAGGTCTATGGTCACGGAGAAGCTCTTCTTCAGGAGGTACTCCTTCCGTCTAGGCCCCCTGGGGCTCTCCTCGAGCACCGTGCTGACGAGGCCGGCCCCCTCCATAGTGCCGAGGTGCTTTGCGACGAGCTGCTGGCTCAGGCCGAGCTCCTTTGAGAGCTGTAGCTGGTAGTTGGGCTCCTGACTCAGTCTGGCGATGATCTTCCTTCGTATCGGGTTCTCGACGGTGCCTAGGACGATGTCGAGCTCTGACTGGCTCAAACCTGAAACAATTGGAAAAGAGCCACTTCTTCTATAAATATATTGCCGACGCCATCGTCCTCGAGATGCGGGCGAACCTGATGGCTATTCCGAGCCTCTGGACATGTGCGAGGCAGTGGTGATGATTCCCGGCAAGTCTGTGAGGGCAGAGAACGGGGCCGTCGCCAGCGAACAGCCGCTCGCCTCGATGGCAGGTCACGATGTCCTGCGCGCTGGCGGAAACGCCTTCGACGCAGCAGTTGCGACGAGCTTTGCCCTCTCCGTGACATTCCATCCCGCGGGAGGGATAGGCGGCGACTTCTTCGCGATGCTCTACGAAGCGAGGTCAGGGAAGGTCTTCTGCCTCAACAGCAGCGGATGGTCGGTGTCAGGGCTGACTCCCGAACTCGCGGCGCCGAGTGGGAGCGGGGCGATGCCTAGGTTCGGACCGATGACGTGCACGGTGCCGGGCATGGTCGCGGGGGTCTGGGAGATGCACAGGAGGTTCGGGGCGAAGGAGTTCCGCGGCCTTCTGTCGTCCTCGATCGCCTACGCGAGCCGCGGGTTCCCCGCAGGCGAGGGCATCTGCAGATCCACCTCGGGAGCGTTCCACGAGCTTAGCGACGAAGCCAGGAAGGTGTTCGCACCGGCCGGCAGGCCGCCCACAGCCGGCGAAGTGATCAAGCAAGAAGCCCTGGGCGAGACCCTGTCGAGCATCGCAGAGTCGGGCCCCTCCTCGTTCTACTCGGGCCGCCCCGCCAGACTAATCCGCGAGAGACTGGAAGAGTTGGGGCTGCCCTCAAGGGAGGACGACTTCAAGTTCGAACCCGAGTGGGCGACCCCTCTTGTCTTGGACTACAGAGGCACGAAGGTATACGAAGTCCCGCCGAACAGCATGGGCGCGACCTCGCTGCTGATCCTGAGGCACCTGTCTGAAGGCAGGCTAGATGGAGCAGGGCCC
>JASHVT010000130.1 GCA_030039515.1 Nitrososphaerales archaeon | reverse complement strand
GAGCTGCGTGCGTCCTCCCTGAGCAGCACCTCGTCAACGATCAGCGCGGAGGTCGGTACGGGCTCGTCGATGTATCTGTAGCGGACCCCGTCCCTGAATCGCTTCGAGACCACTATGACGTCGTAGTCCGAGTCCTGCCTCGAGTACCCGGCGACCTTGGACCCGTAGGCGCAGACCGCCGCTATCTTCGCCTCGTCGACCAGGGTCGAGGCGACGCCCGAAACGAGCGAGCGCTCTTCCTCGGTGAGCCTCAACCGTTCATCTTCTCTTTGAGCTCCGCCACCCTGGAGAGGACCGCAGGGTCGAACCTGGCCGACGCTACCGCGCCCATGCCTATCCTGACCACGTTCTCCTCAGGGCCCACCCACCTCACCGGCAGGTTCTTCGCCAGCCACGACCCGTTCACCTTCTTGTTCAGCGCGGGGTCGGTCAGCTCCGCCTTGAACTTCCTGTTGACCAGGGTCACTAGGCTCTTCTCGGCGAAGAGGAGCTTCGGCGCGACCGTCCTCTCGGTGTCCGCGTAGGACGCCTCGTACAGGGTCGTGGCCGCCTCGTCGCTGGTGACGCTCGTCGTGCTCAGCTTCCTGACCAGGTCCACATAGTGCGTGAACTCGTGGGCTGCGACCGCCTCCAGGGTCGCCTTCGTGCCGAAGGCGACGAGAGCCGCGGTGAACTGTACAAGGATGACGAGACTCCCCGCTGCGGTGGTTGGGATCACTCTGGCGTACATTATCCCCACCTGGCCGTAGTCCCCTCCACCCCGGGACATCGGCAGGGCAGGCTCGACGTAGTATGGCGGGTAGCGGAGCCCGCTCGCTCTCTCCACCCTCTGGACCGCGCCCTGGAGGTAGCCCATCCGCGTCCTCACTTTCCTTGCCAGGGCCCTAGGGACCTTCTCCTGCGCCACCGCCTGATCCAAGAGAACTAGAGGGTCCACGAACCCCGCGACGAGTCGCCGTCCTTATGAGTCTTAGCCGTTTGGTTGGCGCGAAGACTCGGTCACAACGTGATGCGCGTAAGCGCTACCAGACCCCCGAACTGGAGCATGGAGATGATCGCCAAGTATGGCAGAACCGTCGCGCCGAAGAAGTTCGTCATCGCAAGATACGAGTAGGCCGTGAGGAGGTTCTGCACCAAGAGGAGGGAGGAGAATATCATGAGGCTGGCCGGGTAGGAGGCCCTGGTCCGGAGGACTATCGTCGAATACATGGCCAGAAGCACCAACAGCACAGCGGCGTTGAGCAAGGAGAAGACGACCGCTATGTCCATCGTCGGGTCCAATGTTGGAGACGATACCATCCGTGTGCATGTTTAACCGTTTTTCCAAATCTCGTCCACATTTCTGCCCACAGTTCATTAATGGCGAGGCGTGGTGCCCTCTCATGAAGGACGAGCCGGAGCTGAGGAGGCTGCTCTGGTTCTTGTTGGGCGGCAGCAGAGGGGGCCTGAGCAGGGCGCGCATCATCCAGAGACTGAGAGAGAAGCCGAGCAACCAGAACCAGCTCGCGAGCGACCTCGGCATGCAGTACAAGGCGGTCCAGCACCACGTGAAGGTGCTCGTCAGGAACTCGCTGATAGTGGCCACAGGTGAGAAGTACGGAGTCACGTTTTCTCTTAGCCCTTGGTTCGAGTCGCGGCTCGACATCTTCGAAGAGATCTGTAGAAAGCTGGCCTTCGATGCAGGGCCTGCCAAAGAGGTCTGATTGGGAGCCAATTTCCGCCAGATTTGTAACACATCTGGAAAAATCGGTTAATAGCCCACGCCGGCCGTGAGCTTGATGAAAACATCCAGACGTCCATACGCACTCCTCTCACTAATCCCACTCCTGCTCTTCGTCGCCTCCATGGCAACCGCTTCCGGTTCTCTGGGCTTCCAGGGAGCCACGGGCTCGGTGTTCACCATGACCAACTCCACTTCAGGGAACGCGGTCGAAGCATACAGCCGCAGCGCCACCGGGCAGCTCAGCTACGCGGGGTCCTTCTCGACAGGCGGGCTCGGACTTGCAGGCCTCACAGGCTCGAACCAGGGCGGGCTGACGCTCAGCCAGGACGGCTCGTGGCTCTTCGTGGTGAACGCGGGGAGCAACACGCTCTCCGTCTTCCGCGTCAACCAGTTCCCATCCATCAGCCTGACCCTCACAGACGTTGCGTCATCCGACGGCGTCACGCCGATCAGCGTGACTGTCTTCGGGAACTGGGTCTACGTGCTGAACCAAGGCAGCGACTCCGTAGCCAGCAACATCGCGGGCTTCGCTGTGACAGGCTTCGGCACCCTGACTCCGATCAGAGGTTCCATCCAGCCACTGAGCCAAGCGCTTCCGTCGCCTGCACAGATATCGTTCAGCCCCACAGGCAATGTCCTCATCGTCACGGAGAAGGGAACCAACACGATCGACGGCTACTCCGTCAACTTCTTCGGGCAGGCATCGGGGCCGGTCCTGAACCCGTCCAACGGCGATGCACCCTATGGGTTCGCATTCGACAACCGCGGCCAGCTGATAGTCAGCGACGCCGCCTCGGACGCGCTCTCCTCGTACTCTGTCTCCCCCTCTGGCTCAGTCAACGTGATCAGCGGCAGCATCTCGAACGGCGGCCAGGCGGCCCCGTGCTGGGTAGCCGTTACCCCAACGCTCGCGTTCACGACGGATGCCCACGTCGGCAACATCTCCAGCTACGCTATCAGCCCGAGCGGCAGGCTCACACTCCTTCAGTCGGTGGCCGCGAGCACAGGCTGGTCGACCAAACCGGACCTCGACATGGCCATCAGTCAGAACAGCCAGTTCCTCTACGTATACGTGGCGGGAGGCAACGAGATTCAGGGCTACCTAATCCACTCAAACGGAGTGCTATCACTGATACAGACAGTTAGTGGCCTTACGGCCGGCGGAGACGGCCTGGCCGCTAACTGACCCCTTTTTTTGACGGCTTCACCTACACTAAGGCAGTCATCCTGTGCC
The DNA here is from genome assembly GCA_030039515.1 of Nitrososphaerales archaeon. Classification (GTDB taxonomy): domain Archaea; phylum Thermoproteota; class Nitrososphaeria; order Nitrososphaerales; family Gagatemarchaeaceae; genus UBA183. Next base: position 1,695 of record JASHVT010000130.1, on the reverse strand, counting down.
GTAAGGGTCGGACGAGCCGGTCACTCGGCCAGTCTGAACTTGACTTCGGGGATCCTGCGAGAGACTTCCATGAAGACCTCCGCGTGGATGACCCCGGGAAGCTTGCCAATCACGTCGTAGACCGCGCGGTGGAGCTCGTCCAAGGAACTCCCTCTGAGGTTGACTATGATGTCGAAGCGGCCAGTGACTTCCCTGATCAGGCGGACGCCGTCTACCTTCTCGATCTCCGAGAGTATGGTCTCCCTCTGCTTCGGGTCGATGTTGAGGCCGGCTATGGCGCCGGCGAGCATCCCCAGGCTCGCCTCGTTCACTCTTATCGTGAACTTCTCGATTATCCCGCGCCTTTGGAGGCGCTTGATCCTGCTATAGAGGACCGACAGATTGATGCCGAGTTCCTTGCTCAGCCGGGGGACAGAGACGGAAGCGTCCGCGCTGAGTGATGACAATATTTTCATGTCGACATCGTCTAGTTTGGCCAGAGTTCCTCACCGGATTGCAATTCTTGCCGAAACCGACCTTATTTTTACTTTTTCCTAGGTGCTGTCCAGTCTAGGGGTGACGGTCCTCCCTGCCCAGCCATCGACGAGTCTTGGGCGGCGTCCAGTCCATTCCTGACTTCAGACGCATATGGCCGGGGTACGCGTCCCAGACTGATAGAGATGATAGCTTCTGAGCGGGCCTCCCGCTGGCCATGGCTATGGGAATGCTGACCACCTGTCTGCCCCGAAACGCTAGACACCGGACAGGCCTCTCCCATGCGGGAGCGGGAAAAAGGCCGCTAGGGCGACGGCTTCTGTTCTTCTGCCACTCTCGCGGCGTTGACCTGGAAGATTTCCTCGCTGATCATGTTGCCCCTCACCAGCTTCCTCTTCTTGGCTCCGCCTTCGTTCGACCTGAAGCCGACACCCGTCGTGAGGAGGACATAGTTCTTCCCTCCACCCAGCACGTCAGGGCGCATCGGAAAGCCTGCGCGGTCGCTACCTCCTGTGATGGTCACCTTCCCCGTAAGGCCGATCGTGCTCAGGTCCAGGACCTCGCCTATCCTCCTACCCAGCAGGAGCTGGGCCGCCGCGTCCTTGACCTCGCTCGCCTCAGACTTGCCCGTCTTAGGGTCCGAGATGACTAGCTTGAACTGCGCCATTCGAGTCCGTCCGACTTTGCCGAGGTTATAAATCCTCGGAGGTCATTGGGCCTCCCTAGTATCCGTACATAGGATCGGTTCCGGCCTTTATTTTCATGATCTCTTCAAGGACGGCCTTCTCGGTCTCGGTCAGCGAACCGACGAGCTTGGTCCTAAGCAGCCTCGCCTCGTTGCTCCGGGGCAGTGTGTAGATCGTGTCGTTCGCCCTGATCTGTCTCCCCAAGGTTGGCCCCTCGACCGAAATCGCGACCTTCTCTCCCTGCCTTGCCTCCGGGATGGCCTTGCCCTGATCCTGTATCTGGAGGAGCGTCCCCAGCTCTGTCCCTTCCTCAGACATCAGTTTTATCTTGGGCTTGAGCATCCCGGCGACGACTTCGACGCCGAAGACCGCGGGACCGTTGTTCCTGAAGAAGGCGTTCGGCATCGCCTTGAGCTTGCATGGCCTGGTCAGGCTGGACAGCGCGGCCTTCTCGTCAGCATCCCTCTTCGCGGCCGCCCAGTTGACGTAGTTGTCTATCACTTCGTAGATGATGGCCGAGACGAAGATCGCGCCC
>JASHVT010000129.1 GCA_030039515.1 Nitrososphaerales archaeon | reverse complement strand
CGGGAGCCTTACGAACGTGGTCGCCGTCCACATCCCTCTCGCCGCGCTCTTTGCAGTCGGGATTCCCCTCCTCATCCTCGACTTTGTCGGAGTCACGAAGGGCGGGAGCCTTGGCAGGAGGTTCATCGATAGCGGAATCATCCTAATCTTCGGGGTCGGACTGATACTGGCGTTCGTTGCGCTTCTCCCGTCCTCAGTCCCCGCCACGTCGTCTCTTCTGGGTGGGAACCCGGTCCCTGCATCTGGGACCCAACTGCTGACCTCCATAGCTGCGACGCCTTGGGGAGGCTCCTCCGCCTACGGAGGATTCACCGTCACGTGGGGCTTCGGAACGGGCATATACCTGCTCATAGTTGCGGCGGTCTTCGCGATGATAGGCGGAGAGGTGATGAGCACGGTCGGCGACCTCAGGCCGCCGGCCACGCCGGTCACCGAGGAGACCGCGGAGCCTACGAGGCGGCTCGCGGCGATAATGTTCACCGACATAGTCGGATACACCGCGTTGACCCAGAAGGACGAGTCTCGCGCCATGAGCCTACTGAAAAAGCACAGGAAGGTGATAAGGCCGATATTCCCGAAGCACTCCGGGCGCGAGGTCAAGACGATAGGGGACGCCTTCCTGGTGGAGTTCGCCAGCGCGCTCGAAGCAACGGAGTGCGCCGTCGAGATGCAGAAGACCCTGCACGACCTCAAGGAGCCTGAGGAGGACAAGCTGAAGCTGAAGATAGGGATACACGTGGGGGACGTCATCCACCAGGCGGGGGACGTCCTAGGAGACGCGGTCAACATTGCTTCGAGGATAGAGCCCCTGGCCAAGGGAGGAGGCATAGTGATATCGGAGCAGGTGTACGACCAGATACACAACAAGGTCCCGTACGAGCTGGTCAAGCTCGACCCGACCGCGCTGAAGAACGTCTCGTTCCAGATAGACACATACAGGGTCATCCTGCCGTGGGAAGAGAAGACGCAGGACCCGGCTTAACTCAGAGCCATCTCTACGTTCTAGAGCCGGACCTGCCTGCCCGCTTGGGACGGTCTACGGCTCGAGTCGGCGATTGTCCTATGCCCCGAAGATAATCGCCTTGAGCTTGCCCGCCATGGCCATCGGGTCCGGGTTCTGCCAGACGTTCCTACCCACCGCGACGCCTGTGGCGCGGGCGCCCATGACTCCCCTGACCTGGCTCAGGAAGTCTTCGTCCGTAGGAGCCTTCGGGCCGCCGCTCATGAAGACCTTCGCGCCCGCGGCCGCCTTGACAGCCCAGGAGAAACTCTCCGCGTCCCCCGTATACTTGATCTTCACCGCGTCTGCCCCGAGTTCGAGCCCGGCCCGCGCAGCATAGGAGACTATCTCCTTCGTCGTGTCGCTCTTCACAGCCTCCCCTCTGGGATAGATCCAGGCTATGGCAGGGAGGCCCCGCCTGTGCGCCTCCTCCTGGATCTGCCCGAACTCTGAGAACATGACTGCCTCGTGCTGGCTTCCCAGGTAGATCGTGTACCCGACTCCCTTTGCGCCCAAGGACACGGCGTGCTCCACGCTGCACTCCTGCCTTGAGACGGGCTCTCCCTTGGGGAGGCTCGACTTCCCGTTGAGCTTGATTATGAGCGGTACCTTGCCGTCGTAGAACCTCTCAGCGACGCCTTTCTGGAAGACGATGCCGTTGAAGCCGCCCTTCGAGGCGATGTCCATGACGAAGGAGGGGTCGACGTTCCTGTCGTCGAAGTCTGTCGACGGCCCGTGCTCGAGGCCCTGGTCGTACGCGAGGAGCATGCTCTTGCCGTCTTTCAAGAACGGGGACATCCTGTCCTGTTTCATATCGCGAACTGCCTCGAACTCTATTTTAATGATGCGCTGCTCTCACGGGCGGCCCGGCGGCATAATCTAAAAGAGGAGACCGGAGCCACCGCCCGCTTGATGAAGCTGGAGGAGTTCCTCAGGCTGAACGCTCCAGAGGAGTTGGGAACGGTCGCGATGGTCGTCGCCAAGGGCAGCCTCGCGGTGTCCGAGGCCATCCCGACCAAGGCTGGGCTCCTGGCCTCCGTGAACCCGTCCGGCGAGCGGCAGAAGGCCATCGATGTTTTCTCGAACGACGAGTTCGCCGAGGCGCTCCTGGGGACCGGGATGGTCGAGGAGGTGGCCTCCGAGGAGATGCAGGAGCCGCTCGAGGGGAAGGGCGACGTCCACGTGGCTATGGACCCGCTCGACGGGAGCTCCAACGTGGAGACCAACAACCCCCTTGGTAGCATATTCGGCTTCTATTCGAAGAGGCTCCCAGCAAGCGGCAGGAGCCTGCTAGGTGCGATGTACGTGACATACGGCAGCATGCTTACCATAACGCTCTCGTTCGGGAAGGGCGTGCACAGGTTCGTGGCCGTCAGGGACGAGGCCGGGCCTTCGTCCTTCGAGCTCTCCGGCCTGAACCTCCGGCTCCCGGAGAAGCCGGAGGTGTATGGTTTCGGCGGCTCAAGGAAGGAATGGACGCCCCCGGTGAGGGAATTCGTGGACACCCTGGAGGGCCGGGGCCTGAGGACGAGGTACTGCGGCACTTTCGTGGGGGACTACAACCAGGTGCTTTCGCGGGGCGGGATCTTCGCCTATCCTCAGTTCGTCAACAGGCCTCAAGGCAAGCTTAGGGTCCTATACGAGACCGCACCCATGGCGTTCATCAACGAACAGGCAGGAGGGTACGCATCGGACGGCAGGAGGAACGTCCTAGACGTAGAGCCCAGGACGCTCTCTGAACCTTCGCCCGCGTACATAGGGTCTGCCGAGGTCGTGCGAGACCTCGAGCGGATGGTCTCCGCCGAGGGCCAGAACTAGCCTATGGGAACAGGCCCAGGCCCTTCACGGCCTCGGCCACCCTGCCGACCGCGGTGATCATCGCACCGGTCCTCATGTCGACGTTGTACTTCACGCTGGCGTCGTGGACGTCCTTGAACGCCCCGATCATCTTCTTCTCCAGCATGGAGTTCACCTCATCCTCCGACCAGGCGATCCTCTCCAGGTTCTGGACCCACTCGAGGTAGCTGACGACCACGCCGCCCGCGTTGGCGAGGATGTCCGGGCAGACGAAGACCCCGTTCTTCGCAAGGATCTTGTCGGCTTCCGGCGTCGTCGGTCCGTTGGCGCACTCTGCGACGATCTTTGCCTTGACGCCCTTGGCGATGTCAGGCAGGATCTGGTTCTCGAGGGCTGCGGGGGACAGGATGTCGACATCCATCTGGAGGAGCTCCGCGTTGGAGATGGGCTGGCTGCCCGGGAATCCGGAGACTGAGCCTGTCTTCTCCTTGTAGGCCACGAGTTTGCCCGCGTCCATCCCGGTCTTGCTCATTATGGCGCCGCTCGAGTCGCTGGCTCCCATCAGCTTTGGCCCGTGCTCCTGCAGAATCTCCGCGTAGTTGGATCCTGCGTTGCCGAACCCCTGCACCGCGAAGGTCGCCTTCTTCAGGTCTAGCTTCTTCACCTTCGCTGCCTCCACCGTGACGAAGACAGCTCCCCTGCCCGTCGCCCTGTCTCTTCCGAGCGAGCCTCCCAAGGCGATGGGCTTGCCAGTGATCACCGCCGGAGACATTACGCCGTTGATCATGTTGTAGACGTCCATGATCCATGCCATCGTCTGCGCGTTGGTGTACACGTCAGGCGCCGGGACGTCCTTGTAAGGGCCGATTATGGGGGCTATAGCGAAGGCGAAGCGCCTCGTCATGCGCTCGAGCTCGCCCGGGGACATGCTCTTGGGGTCGCAGATGATGCCCCCCTTGCCTCCGCCGAACGGTATGTTGACAACGCTGGTCTTCCAAGTCATCCACGACGACAGCGCTCTCACCTCGTCCAGCGAGACGTTGGGGTGGTACCTAATCCCGCCCTTGAATGGGCCTCTGGCGTCGTTGTGCTGTACCCTGAAGCCGGTGAACACCTTGATCTTGCCGTCGTCCATCTTTACAGGGAGCGACACCGTGACCTCTCTCTTCGGGTGCGCGAGCATCTGGTGTATCCCCTCGTCCAACTTCAGGTACCCAGCAGCAATCCTCAGCTGCTCGAGCGCATTCTCGAACGGGTTAGGTTTAGCCTGACTCATGGCGCCGCCCCCTTCATATCGTATTTACGGATTGTGAGCCCCTTCAACCTAGAGGACGGACGAGTTCCTCAATCCTGGACTCCCAGGACCTCGCCTTCACTATCCCGCTTGAGACGAGCACGCCCTCGGCGCCGAGCTCTACCGCCTTCTCGACGTCCTCGGCCCCGACTATGCCCGCTCCACACAGGAGCCTCCCCTTGTACCCTGACCCCCTGGCCGCCTCGACCGCAGAGCTCACCAAGCCAGGCTTCGCTCTCGAGACCGCCACGCCCGTCCCGATCAGCTCCGGAGGTTCTATGGCGAGATACCTGCTTCCCAAGGTAGCCAACCGTGCCGCCTCCGACGACGTCCTGGCGCAGACGCAGGAGTCGAGCGAGAGCTTCGAGAGCCTTGCGACCAGCCTCCTCAGATCCCGCGGCGCGACCCTCGACTCGCTGTGGTTCAGGATGGCGCCGCTCGCGCCTACGGACTTCACGGCCTCGGGCAGGACCGCCCCCGTCGTCCTGTCGCCTTCGACCGAGCTGACCGCCTGGGCGTAGACCTGTATCTCGACCTCAGAGGCCAGCATCGCGAGCATCGGCGCCGGCGGCGCGACTATCACCTCGGCGCCAGTTCTGTCAGAAGCCATCTGCGCAGCCTTCGCCAGCCTCGCCGAGCCGTCGCCCATCACCTCCGGATAGTTCTTGAAGTTGATTATCAGAGTCCCTTTGACCAAGGCATTTTCACGGCGTCCAGACCCTGTTAATAGACAGTCTGGCGGCTCTGGCGCCGCGGGTACCTAGAAGCCTTCTTCGTCCGAGTCTTCTTCCCAGCCGTCCTCGTCTAGGTCTTCGTCGAAGTCCTCGTCGAGTTCCTGGTCCTCTTCAGACATGGTCTGCGACCGAGACCGGGTTACGCTATTAAGCTTCTCGGTGGCCGTTCTTGATGGCGCCGGTTGGAGGCGAGCTTAACAACGCGACGCACAGGAATTGCGTCTTCCTATGACGTTGCCGGTTGACCAGAGAGCCGCACTGATCGTGGGACTCACAGTGGCCATCATAGCCATAGTGGTCGCCGCGAGGGTTCTCACGGGCAGAAAGTGGAGGAATCGCCTGCCGCTCGTAGACAAGCCGAAAGCCCAGAGCTCAGCAACCGACGCGCAGGATGGAGACGACTCCGAGTTGGCAACCGCTAACCTAACAAACCCGGTGGCCAGCGTCGGAGCATGCGGGCGCCGATCCTCCCGACAAGCCACGAGTCGATTCT
>JASHVT010000128.1 GCA_030039515.1 Nitrososphaerales archaeon | reverse complement strand
ACCGGCCGCGACAAGACGGTGGCGATAGCGATGGTGGGGAAGTACGCCAGCCTGGCGGACAGCTACGTCAGCGTAAACCAGGCTCTGGCGCACGCCTCGGCCGTGAACGGTGTAAGGTCGGGCATCACCTGGATCGAGTCCGAGGAGTTCGAGAGAGACCCTTCGAAGCTCAGGCTCCTAGACGGGTACGACGGGGTCGTCCTCCCCCAGGGCTTCGGGGGCCGGGGGATCGAAGGCAAGATAGCCGCGGCGAACCATTCGCGGGCCAGCCAGATACCCTTCCTGGGCCTGTGCTTCGGATTCCAGCTCGCGACCGTGGCGTTCGCCAGGCACGTCTTGGGGCTCCCGGACGCCAACACGACCGAGGTAGACCCGGACTGCTCGGACCCTGTGATCGACCTCCTCCCCGAGCAGAGGGAGCAGACAGAGCTAGGGGGGACGATGAGGCTCGGAGGGCACGACATATCGGTCGAGAGGCCGAGCAAGGCCTTCGACATCTACGGGAAGGAGAAGATCAGAGAAAGGCACAGGCACAGGTACGAAGTGAACCAAGCCTATCTGAAGCGGTTCGAAAAGGAGGGGCTCCGCTTCACCGCATTCAGCGACGGCGGGCGCCGCGCGGAGATCCTCGAGCTCGAGGGGCACCCCTTCTACATGGGGACCCAGTTCCATCCCGAGTACATCAGCAGACCGGAGCGGCCGGAGCCGATCTACGTCGCGTTCGTCGCGGCGGCGTGGAGGCGGGCAGCTCGTCCTCGCCAGTCAGAGAGGGTCAAGGCCCTCGCCAGATGAGTAGACCCTGGACACTTCGACCGCCCTCTGCGCGACTTCCGTCGCGCTTCCGCCATAGAGATACGCATTAGGTTCGATGCCGCCGCCCCCTGGTTCTATCGCGACGTCGAACGCGGGAACGTGGCGCCTGAGCCTGGCTTCCAGCGTGCGCACCGTCGGGTCGTCCGCAGCCTGCTTCCCGCGCCCTTCGAGCCGGAGGCTCTTCATCCCCAGCCTGGCCAGCACCGCTGCCATCCTGGAGTCGTACCTGAAGTTGATGCACGCTTTGACATCAGGATTCCTGCGCATTACGAGCAGCAGCATCCGTGACATGTGGATCGAAGCCCCGGCCTCGGGCGGGAGGGCGGCCTTTGCCCTGCCTCTCACCCTTCCGATCCTTCCGGGGACCGCCACCACGTCCGCCGGGGAGTCGCTCTCCGCGGTGGCGCGCGCGACATTGACCGATACCTCCGGTATGATCGCCCCGAAGGTAGGGCTCCCTTCTATCGTCTTCACGGCGTTGGCTACGTCCTCCAGCGCCTCCTCCCTCGCCGTGTCCTTCCTTCCATACTCTCTGATGCAGTAGTCGCACGTCGAAAGCGAGGGGTGAGCCGCCCTGTGCGCCCCGCAGGCTCCGCCGCTCCCCAGGATGGTGCGCCACATCGACTCGATCGCCACTATCGCGCTCTGGGGGCCCGCCTCGACCTGGTCCGCCAGGGCCTTCGCGTGCTCCTGCGCCTCCGCTGCGCCTACCGAAAGGCTCGCGAGGGTGGAGTGAGCCCTCGACCTGTCGGACGAAAGGTACATGCTGACCGATGCCTGGGTGACCCCAAGGAGCGAAGCTATCCTGCCTTGAGAGCAGCCCCTCGCCCTGAGCTCGTGGGCGACGAGGTGCCTCATGGAGGGGAGGAAGCTGTCCGTCATCATCTCGTCGGGCGGCTGCAATGTCATAAGCCATTTATTAGCTCATTTATAACCCGTTGCACAAAGGCCCTCCTATGCCTGAGCCCCCCGAAGGAGGGCAGTCCACCAAGCCAAGGAGCGTCTCCGTCTCGATCGCGGTCGTGGCTGTCTTCTCCTCCCTGATCGCCGTAGGCACCATCCTCTCCATCCCTCTTCCGCCTCCTCTCTACGAGATCACCTGGTCTCCTCCCATCTACCTGGCCCTCGGCGCGCTCGTGGACGTCCCCACGGCTTTCACAGCCACCGCGCTGGGTTCGTTCCTGGGAGAGGCGTTCAACGTGTCCTTCCGGGGCGCCGGGTCCCCGATCTACCCGTTCGGCATGATCTGGGCGAGGGGGCCGGAGGTCCTGATAGTCGCGTGGGCGAAGCGCAAGGGGAGGAGGGCGCTGACCCTGGCCATGGTGGGCGCGACGGTCTTCGAGACCCTCGCATTCTTCTTTCCAGACTGGGCCTTCTATTACTTCGGCCTCTTCCAGTATCAGGCCTACCCGACGCTAGCAAGCTCCTTCTGGATAGCGGCGTTCGACTTCGCGACGCTCGCAGACCTCGCGTTCATACCCGTCGCGCTCCTCCTGATCAAGAGCGCGAAGCCGGCCTTCGCGAGGCTGGGATACAGGTAGGATGCCAGAGGGCTTGGTCGGTCCAGGCAAGGCGAGCCCGAGGTTCATGAAAGACGTCGTCTACGAAAGCCTCGGGTCAAGGTCCTCCAAGGTAAGGAAAGGGCCCGGCGTAGGGCTGGACAATGCCATCATCGCGGCCGGAGACCAGAGGGTGCTGATAGTGACCGTCGACCCGATATCCGAGATCCCCGCCCTCGGCGTCGAGGCATCCGCCTGGCTGAGCGTCCACCTGATAGCGTCTGACTTCGCCACATCAGGGGCGAGGCCGGAGTTCGCGACCTTCAGCTACAACCTTCCTCGCAGCATGTCCGGGGCAGACCAGGCCTCGTACGTCCGAGCCGTCGGGAGGGCGTGCAAGGACCTAGGGGTGTCCATCGTCGCGGGCCACACCGGCAGCTACCCCGGCGCGGGGTTCACTGTGCTAGGTTCGGGCACAATGTTCGGCTTCGCCGGCGAAGACGAATACTTGGATCCCTCGATGGCCTCCGAAGGCGACGCGGTGTTGATGACGAAGCACGCAGCCATCGAGGCGACCTTCTCCCTCGCCCTGTCATTCCCGGCCCACACGCGGAGGAAGGTAGGGCGCGAGCTCTTCGAGGAGGCGAAGTCCATGGTCCGGCTCTGCTCCACCGTGGAAGACTCGTACGCCGCGGTCGCCGAGGGCGGCGGGGGAGTCACTTCGATGCACGACGCGACCGAAGGCGGAGTCCTCGGGGCGCTTCAGGAGATGTCCGACTCCTGTGGAAAGAGGATCGACGTCAGTACTGCACGGATCCCTGTCTCCAAGGCGGCAAGCGCGGTCTGCCGCGCCTTCGGCGTCGACCCCCTCGCCTCCATGGGAGAGGGCGCTCTCATCGTCACGTGCCGGAGAGACAGGCTCGAGCCGCTGTTGCACGGCTTTGCGAAGGCAGGGAGGCCCTTAGTGGAGATAGGCTCCGTGAGCCGCGGCAGAGGGCTATGGCTCTCCGGGAAGGACGGCGGCTCCAGAATGTGGAAGCCCAAGTCCGACGGCTACTGGAGGGCGTACGAGCGTTCCCTCGCGGCGGGCCTTCGCTAGCTCCTCCGATTCGTTTTTGGAAGAGCGGCC
>JASHVT010000012.1 GCA_030039515.1 Nitrososphaerales archaeon | reverse complement strand
GACTAGACGGTCGAGTACAAGTGGGTGGCGCTCAGCACGACGACGATGGGGACACTGATGGCCGCCATCGACGGGACGATCGTCCTGATCTCACTCCCCGCCATCTTCAGAGGTATCGCCATCAACCCTCTCACGTCCTTCCAGTACCTGCTTTGGATCCTCTTCGGCTACAGCCTGGTGACTTCGACGCTGCTCGTCTCCTTCGGGCGCATCTCGGACATCTATGGGAGGGTGAAGCTGTTCAACCTGGGGTTCGCAATCTTCACGGTCGGGTCGCTCCTGTGCGCGGCCACCCCGAACACCGGAGCCCTCGGCGCGACTGAGCTCATCTTCTTCAGGATAGTCCAGGGGGTCGGAGGGGCGTTCCTCCTGTCCAACAGCGCGGCCATCCTGACGGACGCCTTCCCTGCCAGGGAGCGCGGAAAGGCGCTCGGGATCAACATGACCGCGGCCATAGCGGGCTCGCTGGTCGGCCTCGTGCTGGGAGGGATCCTGGCAATCTTCGACTGGCGCCTGATCTTCCTGGTGAGCGTCCCGGTAGGCGTTCTGGGCACCGGCTGGTCCTACTGGAAGCTGAAAGACATCGCCTCGAGGAGGGCGGGGCAGACGCTCGACGTCTGGGGAAACGTCACATTCGCGTCGGGCCTAACGCTGGTCATACTCGGCGTGACCTATGCCCTGGAGCCCTATGGGACCGCGCCGATGGGATGGGCTGACCCTTGGGTGATCGCCTCCCTGGTTGCGGGCCTCGGCCTGCTCGTCACGTTCCCCTTCGTCGAGATGAGGGTCCGAGACCCCATGTTCAGGCTGGGCCTCTTCAAGAACCGCATGTTCAGCGCCTCCAATCTCGCCGGCGTCCTCGCGGCCGTAGGCAGGGGCGGCGTCCAGATAATGCTCATCATCCTGCTCCAGGGGATCTGGCTCCCCTTGCATGGGATCAGCTACGCCGACACACCGTTCTGGGCCGGCATCTACATGCTGCCGATGATCGTCGGTTTCGCGATAATGGGCCCGGTGAGCGGATACCTTTCCGACAAGTACGGGGCCAGGGTCTTCGCCACGCTGGCGATGTTCCTGACCGCGGCGACGTTCATCGCCCTGTCCTTCCTCCCGTACGACTTCTCTTACGTGACCTTCGGCGCGGTCATCCTCGTCATGGGGATGGCAGGCGGCCTCTTCGCTGCTCCCAACATCGCGTCAATAATGAACGCCGTCCCTCCCGAAGACAGGGGGGCGGCGTCCGGGATGAGAGCGACGCTCCAGAACACAGGCCAGACCATCAGCCTGGCCATCTTCTTCACGATCATAATCAGCGGCCTCTCCACGAGCCTCCCCTCTGCGCTGTCCGGCGCCCTGACCAGCGCGGGCGTACCGCAGCTGGCTGGCGCCTTGTCCTCGATCTCTCCCAGCAGCGCGTTGTTCTCGGCATTCTTGGGGTACAATCCCATGGTCTCGATCCTCGCTACGCCCCAGCTCGCGTCCGTGGTCGCCCAGATCCCGCAGATGACCTACAACTACCTGATCGGCCACACGTTCTTCCCGACGGCGATAGCCCCATCGTTCGTCTCTGCGCTTGACCTGTCGTTCTACATCGGCGCAGCCCTGTCCGTCGCCGCGGCGTTCGCCTCCCTCCTCAGGGGGAAGGTGTACATCCACGGAGAGCAGGAGCCCGGGCATGCCGAAGGCTCAGACCAACGCTGAGGTCGGGCCGTCAGGAAGTCAGCGCTCGGCAGCAGGGCCGTTTTCTGAACTGGGCCCGCCCGGATTTGAACCGGGGATTCTGGCGTGGGAATCGCGGTGCCGCCCACTTCGCCGTGTGAGAGCGACGTCATAACCAGGCTAGACCACGGGCCCTAGGGGCGCCAGGGGGAGACAGGATATTTGCTTTACTTCTTGAGGCCGACGGAGCGGTTCTTCAGCCTGAGGTCGGAGGACTTGCACTTCCTGCACCTTTCGGCGTGGAGAGGGTTCCTCGCCCCGCAGCGGAGGCAGACCTGGAGGAAGAGCCTCCTCTTCTGCGCTATCTGCTTCTTCGTCGCGTCAGCAATGGGCATGTCCGTTCTCCAACGTCGCGGGAGCCGCCACCACTATGAAGGTTTCGGTTGCGCGCCTACGCGATGGCGGCCTTGACGAGGCCGGGAACCTCGGCGGGCGTCATCGCGACCTTGACGCCGGCCCCCCTGAGCGCGGTGATCTTCGAGTCGGCCGTCCCGTAGTCGCCGTAGATTATCGCGCCCGCGTGCCCCATCTTCTTCTCCTTGGGGGCGTGCCTTCCGGCGATGTACGCCACCACGGGCTTCTTGTAGCCCGACTTCGCTATGTGCCTCGCGAGCCTCTCCTCCGCGTCGCCGCCGATCTCGCCGACGACGACGACGGCGCTGGTCCTAGGGTCAGACTCGGCGAAGTCGAGGCACTCCGTCGGGACCGTCCCCACTATCGGGTCGCCTCCCATGCCCAGCGCCACCGTCTGCCCGAGCCCGCTCCCGGTCAGCTGGCCCGCTATCTCGTACATCAGCGTCCCGCTCCTCGAGAAGAGCGCCACGCCGCCAGGCGAAAACGAGGGGGCCGGCATTATGCCCATCTTGACGCGCTCGGACGGGACTATCAGCCCCGGGCAGTTAGGGCCTATGATGGTCGCGCCCTTGGACTGGGCCAGCTGGACGAGCCTGAGCGTGTCCCTGACAGGCAGGTGCTCTGTGATCACGACCAACAGCTTGATGCCCGCGTTCAGAGCCTCCTCTCCCGCGTCCTTCGTGAACTCAGCCGGGACGAACAGGACCGAGGCCCTCGACCCGGTCTTGTCGACCGCCTCCCTTACCGTGTTGTACACCGGCACCCCTTCCACGGACTGGCCGCCCTTCCCCGGCGTCGCTCCTGCGACGACGTTGGTCCCGTATTCGAGCATCAGCTTGGCGTGCAGCCTGCCGTACCTCCCGGTGATGTTCTGTATGATTATCGGGTCTCCCTTCTTCGGGAACATCATGCCGCCTTCACCACTGCGTCCACCGCCTCGGGCGCGGTGCTGAACAGCCTCACGGGCGACCCTGCGAGGAGGGCGCGCGCCTCTTCCTCCTCCGCGCCGCTCACCCTCGCGTACAGAGGCTTCACCGGCCCCTCCGCGAGGACCACCATCATGCCCTGTGCGACGTCCGTCGTCCTGGTGATCCCCCCGTAGATGTTGACCAGTATCCTGTCGACTCCAGGCAGCCTGTTGACGAGCCGCAGCGCGGCCTCGATGCGGTCCTGCTGCGCGCCCCCTCCGAGGTCTAGGAAGCAGGCCGGGTCGCCTCCGGCGTCCCCCACCAGGTCCAGAGTGGACAGCACGAGGCCCGCCCCGTTGCCCACGACGGCGATGTCGCCTCCCAGCCTGACGAAGGCGAATCCCTGCCTCGAGGCCTCTCCCTCGAACTCGTCTTCGGGGTGGAGCTTGGCGAACTCCGGGTGCCTGAAGAGCGCGCTGTCGTCGACGATGACCTTGGCGTCGAGGGCCATGAGGTCCCCGTCATTGCTGACGGCGAGCGGGTTGATCTCGGCGAGCTCGCACTCCTTCTCTCTCGCGAGCCTCTCCAGGGACAGCAGCATGGAGGCGAACTGCCCGCCCGTCTTTCCGCCGAGCTTCAGCAGAGAGGCGACCTCTTCGGCGAAGGCCAGGTCGATGCCGTCC
>JASHVT010000127.1 GCA_030039515.1 Nitrososphaerales archaeon | reverse complement strand
GTTCTCATGGTGGAGATCAGCGGGCCGTCGGATGCGCGGGGCAACTCGATAGAGGTCGAGGACCTGAAGAAGCGCTACGGGCAGGGGCCCGAGTCGACTCTCGCGCTCAGGGGGGTCTCCTTCGCGGTCAGGCACGGAGAATTCATCTCCATAAGCGGCCCATCGGGGTCGGGCAAGAGCACACTCCTGAACATGATTGGGGCGCTGGACAGGCCGTCGGCTGGGAAGGTGTTGATCGACGGGACGGACATCTCCAAGCTCGCCAGCAAGGAGCTCGCGATAATGAGAAACAAGAGCATAGGGTTCGTCTTCCAGGACTTCAACCTCATCTCCAGGATGTCGACGGCAGAGAACGTGGAGCTCCCCCTCTCCATCGCTGGAGTGCCACTCAGAAAGAGAAGGCAGCGGTCATTAGAGCTGCTGGATAGGTTCGGGATTGCGAACAAGGCAGACAAGAGCCCGAGAGAGCTGAGCGGGGGCCAGAGGCAGCGCGTGGCGGTCGCCAGGGCGCTCTCTGCTGACCCTTCGATCGTCCTGGCCGACGAGCCGACGGGCAACCTCGACAGCGAGAACGCGAAACTGACGATGGACTTCCTGGAGAAGCTCAGCACAGAGTTCGGCAAGACGCTGGTCATCATAACGCACGACATGAGCGTGGCCTCAAGAGCTGAGAGGGTCGTCATGATGAGGGACGGGATGGTCGAGAGAGTCGTGGAGAACTGAAAGCATGAAGACAGCCGCTCTCCTCCTGATATCGCTCTTTGCATTTGCGGGATTCGTCGGCTCGTCAGTCTACCCGGCCAGCGCGGCGACCTGCATACAGAGCGGGACTCCCTTCTCGCCTATAGGGACTGGGTGGGGGACTTCGAGCTCGCCTGTCAGCGCAGGACCAGGACAGCAGGACGTCCCGCTCACCGTGAACATCCTGTTCTTCGGCACATGTACCGTCACGGCCGCGACATTCTCGCTCGGGCTATCGTCTCCCCTGTCGGCTTCGAACGGAAAGGACTACGCGAACTCGTACGAGGTCAACGTCAACCCAGGCTCGATCCTCCATGAGACGTTCTACGTCAACATAGCCTCGAACGCCTCGCTGAAGACATACACCCTGCCTTTGACCGTCAACTACTATTCGGGGAACATGACAGTGCTGACTGACTCCTTTGACGTTTCGGTCGCCCTGAAGGGGAACGCAGTGCTCGTCTACACGCCATCGTCCACGGTCTTGTATGCCGGGCAGGTCAATGACCTGACCTTGACGATACAGAACGCCGGCACAGGCAACGCCTCGTCGATCTCGACCTCGGTCTCGCCCTCGGCTCAGGTGGGAGTCCTCGACCAGCTAGGCACCGTCTCCGAGCTCTACGCAGGAAACTCGACGACCGAGACTCTGGAGCTCTTCGTGCCCGGGTCGGCCTCTGGCTCCACTGCGACGCTCTCCCTCTCAGCCACCTACTACGACGCGTATTCGAATAGCGAGACGGCGGCGCAGGTGCTGAGCTTCGAGGTGTCATCCGTGAACCCCGCCTCGCCGTTTGTAGTCGAGAGCACTACGTGGGGAACCTCGTCGTCGTCGCCCCAGCCCGGCGACGTGAACGTGCCTCTCGAAGTGAGCGCGGAGTACATGGGGACCGCCCTCGTCTCTGGACTGAAGGCGACCTTGTCGCTACCCTCTGGGTTCAGCGGGCAGGAGAGTGGATCGACCGCGTCTGCTCTGGTCTCTTCGGTCTCTCCCAGTCAGCTGGTGTCATTGACATTCTACGTCGACATCGGGGCGTCGGTTACGCCCGGCACTTATGATTTCGGGCTCTCCGTCGTCTGGAGCACGGCGACCTCCTCGAGCCTGGCGGAAAGTGTCACAGTATCACCTCCGGCCATCGGGTCGCAGCCCAACGCAGGAGCTTCCCTGTCGCTGAATCAGCTGGAGAGCACGGTCGTCGCAGGAGTGCCTACGAACGTCACATTCGTGCTCTCGAACGAGGGCGCGGCCTCGATATACTCGGTCTCGTTTTCTGTCAACGCCCCTTCCCCCCTCGTGGTGATGGGCAACTCGCCGTCGCCAGTGCTGACTGTGGTCCAGCCGGGGCACAACGCATCCTACACTGTGACGCTCGAAAGCAGCCCGAGCTCGACCTTGGGAGTGTACGCGGGTACCGTGACAGTCTCCTACGTCGACCTGGACGGCAACCAGCATACTCAGACGTACTCCGTCGGACTCACGCTCACCGGCTCGATCGACATCGTAGTGCAGGATGAGACAGTGACCCAAGCCTCTAGCAGCGTGACTGTAAGCGGCTCGCTGCTCAACGAAGGCGGCGCCTCTGCATACTACCTGCAGGTATCTGGGAAGGTCGACAACGCTAGCGCGAACAGCGAGTCGCCTGACTACGTGGGAGAAGTCGACCCCAACACCCCGACCCCGTTCACGCTCGTGATACCCTATAGCGCTCCCAGCACCGCGCAGCCCCGCGCGCAGATAGAACTCGCGATAACGTTCCAGAACAGCTTCGGTACCTCCGCCACTTCGACGAGCTCCAGCACGACGTCCCTGGAGTCGGCGTCGCAGCTCTTCTCGAGCACCGGGACGTCGAACTCAGCAGGGTCGGGGTCCTCGGGCGAAGGCCTGGTGACCATCGTGTCTTACTCCATAATCGCCGTCATCGCGATAGCGGCGGTCACCGCGACAGTCCTGGTGGGAAGGCGGAGGGCCGCCATGAAGCCGAAGAAGGAGGACAAAGTGATCTAGATGTTGGTGCAAAGGCGAGTTGCGCCCGGTTGACCTTCTGAAGTTCGCCCTTAGAGCGCTGAGAGAGCGAAAGCTCCGAGCCGTCCTGACCATAATCGGCATAGTGATCGGACCTGCGACCATAGTCGCCCTTGTCGGCGCCACCCAGGGCTATAGCAGCGCGTCGACGGCCCAGTTCAAGAACCTCGGAGCAACCTCGATATTCGTCTCGCCCGCCGGAAAGGGCTTCTCGCTCACCACAGACACCGTCCAGGAGATACAGTCCCTGGCTGACGTCGTCAATGTCGTCCCCTACCAGGAGGCTAGCGGGACGATCACACAGGGCGGAGGCTCGGTGGGGGTCAC
>JASHVT010000011.1 GCA_030039515.1 Nitrososphaerales archaeon | reverse complement strand
TTTGCGGGGGGCGGGTCTGGATTCCCCGCCCTCCGCCTCCCCAATGCTCTAGCCCGCTGTCTGGACTAGCTCGAAGACATGTAGCTCCAGAGTATGACGCCCACGAGCATCACAAGAGATCCTGCGAAGCCCGTTATCAAGGCGCCCGCGACGTCCGAGCTTATCCCGAAGGTCTCGATGAAGTTGATCACCGGCGTCCTTACGAGCCAAGCGAAGAAGCCGAGCATATACCCCAGGAGCCAGAACCCGATCAGAACGAGTTTCCTTCCCATGGTGATTCTGACGTGATATCCGCAAGAATTGTAAAATGCGGCAGAGATGATATTAGTTTACGCGTTGGTTGAATTGTTTAAACTATGATACCTGCGAGGGACAGCAGGTACGTCGTGGCGACGCTGCTCACGACGCCTAGAAGGAGGAACGCTACGTCTTCGACCGCCAGCCCCCGCACTCGGGTGTACCTGTCGCTCACGCACCTGCGCAGCAGGCCGCCGAAGATTGAGCCCGGGTCCGCGCTCATTCGCACGAACTTTGGGCTCGTATCATAGATAATGGTTGCGGAGCCCCGGTTCTTTGGAGCTGGCGGGCAAGCATTATTATACTCCCGCGGATGTCAGATTTCGGCAAGGGCTTCACCTTGCCAGACGTCTTTCTCAGGAAGTTGAGGTCGGCCGAGGACGTGCACACGTTCCGCGACTATATTCTCCTCCCTGGAAGAAGCGAAGCGGAGCCCCAGGAGATAGACCTCTCCTCAAGGCTCGCGAGGGGCTTGGCGCTGAAGGTCCCGCTGGTCTCCTCTCCCATGGACACGGTGACGGAGTGGAGGCTCGCGCTAGAGATGGCCCGCCTGGGCGCGGCGGGGGCGATTCACAGGAACATGCCGGCGGATAAGCAGGTGGAGGAGGTGAAGAAGGTCAAGCGTTCGAAGCTGGAGGCGAGGTCGGTCGACGAGCAGGGGAGGCCCCTGGTGGGCGCGTCCGTCTCCCCGCTCGACCCCGAAAGGTGCAAGGCGCTTGACAGGGTGGCCGACTTCCTCGTCGCTGACGTGGCGCACTTCCACAACACGAAGATAATCGCGGCGTCCAGGAGGCTGCTCCCCGACCTGTCCTCTGCGTTCGTCGCCGGAAACGTCGGCACCAGGAGGGCCGTCTTCGACATCTCTGACGAGCTGCCTAGAGTCGACGGGTTCAGGGCCGGGATAGGTTCGGGCTCCATCTGCATCACTGCGGAGGTGACGAGGGTCGGCGCACCGACGCTCTTCGCGGTGGCAGAGGTGGCCAGCGGAGTCGCCGAACGGGGTCTCGACGTCCCTGTCATCGCCGACGGCGGGATCAGGGGGCCGGGCGATGCCGCGCTCGCTTTCGCGGCGGGTGCCTCGAGCTGCATGCTGGGTTCCATGCTCGCCGGGACCGACGAGTCTCCTAGCAAGGTGATAACGCGCCAGGGCGCGCGATTCAAGATCCACAGAGGCATGGCCAGCGCCGCCGCGAGGAAGGTGAGGTTCGCGATCGACAGGTACAGCGTCCCCGCGAAAGGGCTCGACGAAGGGGTAGAGGCCTACGTTCCCTATGTGGGCCCCGCGAGCGGCGTCGTCTCGATGATGGAGAGCGGGCTGAAGGCGGCCTTCGGCTACGCCGGGGCGAAGGACGTGAATGAGATGTGGGGCAAGGCGAGGTTCGGTGCCGTCAGCGCGATAGGCGCGACGGAGCTCGGGGCCCACTCGCTCGAAGTCAAGGGATAGAGCGAGATGAAGGCCGAGCTCTCCGGCGGGATAGCGGTCCTAGACTTCGGAGGCCAGTACGCGCACCTGATCTGCCGGAGGGTGAGGTCCCTCGGGGTCTATTCAGAGCTGGTCTCCTACTCGGTCCCACTTGAGGAGCTGGAGGAGGCAAGGGTGGCCGGGGCGATACTCTCGGGCGGCCCGGCGAGCGTCTACTCCAAGGGAGCGCCGAAGCCCGATCCCAGGCTGTTCGAGGGGAGGGTCCCTCTGCTAGGCATCTGCTACGGCCACCAGCTGATTGTGAAGGCGGCGGGAGGCGTGGTCGGGAGGTCGTCGAGGCGCGAATACGGCAGGTCCCAGGTCAAGATACTCGACAGGCGCGGCCTGTTCCAAGGCATAGCGAAGGACGGCCTCTCGTGCTGGATGAGCCACACCGACTCTCCGAAGGCGATACCGCGTTCCCTCAAGGTGCTCGCGTCGAGCGACAACTCCCCGTACGCCGCTGTGGCCTCGTCGACCAAGCCGGTATACGGGGTCCAGTTCCATCCTGAGGTCTCCCATACCGAGAGCGGGCAGGCCATCCTCTCCAACTTCGTCCTGGGAGTCTGCGGGGCCAAGAGGAGCTGGAGTATGGAGGGGTTCAGGAGGAGCTCGGTCGCGGAGCTCTCTAGGCTTGAGGGGAGGGTGCTCTGCGCCGTGTCGGGAGGGGTAGACTCGTCGGTGACCGCGGCCCTCCTGAACGAGGCCGTAGGCCGCAGGCTAAAGTGTGTGTTCATAGACACGGGGCTCCTCCGGGCGGGCGAGGCGGACCACGTCAAGGAGTTCCTGGGTCGGGACCTCGGGGTGAGCGTCGAGTTCGTCGACGCCTCGGGGAGGTTCCTCTCCGCGCTCAAGGGTGTGGCGGACCCTGAAGCCAAGAGGAAGATCGTGGGGAGGGCGTTCGCCGACGCCTTCGAGGCGTTCGCCTCGGAGAAGGGCCCCTTCGAGCACCTCGCGCAGGGGACGCTCTACCCCGACGTCATAGAGAGCGGAAGGTCCAAGGGGCCCGCGTCTGCAATCAAGACCCACCACAACGTCGGCGGCCTCCCCGACGACCTCTCCATGGACGTCGTCGAGCCGCTGCGCGAGCTCTACAAGGACGAGGTCAGGCAGCTCGGGAGGATACTCGGACTGCCCAAGAAGGTGGTAGGCCGGCACCCTTTCCCGGGCCCGGGTCTCGCGGTGCGCGTGGTCGGGGCGGTCACAGAGGACAAGCTGCGGGTCGCGCGAGAGGCCAGCATGATAGTGGAGGAGGTCCTCGAAGAGGAGGGCCTGTACGACAAGGCCTGGCAGGCCTTCGCGTACGTCGGGGACGACATGGTCACGGGCGTCCTGGGCGACGAGAGGAGGGTCGGGCACCAGGTGACCGTCAAGGTCGTCGAGTCCGTCGACGCGATGACCGCTGACTGGAGCAGGATCGACCTAGATGTCATCGAGAGGATCTCTACCCGGATAACGAACGAGGTCGACGGGGTAGTCTGCGTCTCGTACCTCGTCTCCTCCAAGCCGCCGGCGACGATCGAGCCCCAGTGATAGCAGGATGATCCCGGCCAGCACGGAGCTAGCCGAGCTCCACGTGCACCTCGGAGGCTCCGTCGACCCGGCCGCGATGTGGGAGATAGCTCACGCCCAAGGGATCAGGCTCCCGACGAAGCGGTACTGGAGCTTCGTAGACATGGTCACGGTAGCCCCCGGGAGAGACAAGACATTCGACGAATACCTCTCCCTCTTCAAGTGGACCGAGCTCATCCAGTCTAGCCCCCTGGCGATCGAGCGCTCGGTCTACCAGACCATAGCTGGGGCGTACAGGAAGAACAACATCACCCTGATGGAGCTCCGCTTCAACCCGATGAAGAGGAACAGGGGAGGCGAACAGGACCTGGACCAGATCATGATGGCCGCGGTCAGGGGCATCGACAGGGCGGAGCTCGAGTATCCCGTCAGGACAGGCATAATCGTCTGTCTGGACAGGACGTTCACGATGAAGATGAACCAGGTCCTGGTGGAGAAGGCGGTAAAGTTCTCGTCGAGAGGCGTCGTGGGGATAGACATCGCCGGTCCTGCGCGCCGCGGCTTCAGGTACGGCGACTACTCCGCGCTCTACAGGCGGGCGAGGAGGGAGGGCCTGGGGCTCACTGTCCACGCGGGCGAGGACGAAGGCCACTCGTCAGTCAGGGACGTGATCGAGGCTCTCGAGCCCGACAGGATCGGCCACGGCGTGAGGGCGTCCGAGGACGAGGATACGATGGAGGCCCTGGCGAAGGACGGGGCGGTCCTCGAGGTCTGTCCCACGTCGAACCTCAACACGGGCGTGGTCAAGGGCGTCGGAGGGCTGAGGAAGGTCTTCGGCTCGCTGCGGGAGCACGGCGTGAGGTTCACGATAAACACCGACGGGCCGGAGA
>JASHVT010000126.1 GCA_030039515.1 Nitrososphaerales archaeon | reverse complement strand
AATCTACGAGAGCAATTGACTCGGTTCTTTGCGCGTAGCCCGGAGCCCGAAGTGGAGGACGGCCAGAGTCCTCAGAGCTCGCTCTAAAGCGAATCCAGCCCATTGACGCCTTCGGCGAAGAGAGGTCGTCGGCCTTTACCGGCCAGCCACGTCACAGTCGATGGACGAGTTGAATCGGATTCCCATCGGGGTCCGCTATCCAGGCCGTTCGAAGCGCGTATTGGTTGGGAGTAAACGTGTGCGGCGGTGCGAGCGGTGGGGCGCCTTCTGCCGTGAGGCGGGCATAGTCGCGGTCTGTGTCGTCGGTCCAGAGCACGATCGCGACTGGCCGCCCCCCGAGGTTGGGGTCGAGCCCGTGATGGGAGATGGCGGCCTCGACCGAGGAGATCCCGACTGTGAACTGGTCCAGTGTCACCTCTATGTGAGCCGGCGGACCGCTCTTCGGCGTCCTGTAGGTCTCCCGGAAGCCGAGGCGTTCGTAGAAGGTGACCAGCCGGACGACATCGCGGGTCATGATGTTGATTGAGGGAGACTGGAACATCACTGACTCCTCCCGGACGCCGGGGCTTTCCCGCCCTCTACCGTTCCGTTCGTCCGCTTCGCCGCTCGTCTGACCAACCGTACTTCATAGGGGTCCGTCCTATTGCCCATCACGATTCTGCCCCTCTCCCGCAGTTCCGAGTCGCTCACCTTTTGAATCGTCCCCTCGTGGAGGGGACCCTTTCCGGCGTCGCCGACGCTTCTGAGGGATAGTGACTTCCCGTCTTCGGCCACTTCCACTCTCTCCTCCATCACGAGGAAGCCGTCGTCCTCCGAGTCCAGGAACATGTGCCGCCTCAGGCGGAGCTCCCCGCTCCCGCTGTCGACGTAGATGAAGCTGTGCTCTCCGTGGAACATCCTCTCTGTCTTTGGGTTGTCGTCGAACTCGACGAGCTCAACCCGCGACCCGTCGGGCGTCAACTTGCACATCTGCCTGCACTCGTACTCGACCACCGCCGGGGTCGCACCATTGAAGGTCATCACGCCTTGCCCCCTCCAGTCGCCGAGTAGGAAGGACAGCCTCTCCATTTTGGACGGCATCACCGATGGCATGGCTATCAGGGACGCACTTTGGAGGCGTCGGAAGATAAGCGTTGGGTGCTCTTGCATGTCCCAGAACCGACAAATACATGGTCAATTATGACCGCTATGTCTCAGGCCATGGACCCGATCGACCTACAGATAGTGTCCGAACTAGACCTGGACGGCAGGCAGTCGTTCGCAATGGTCGCTCGGACCCTCCGGTTGACGCGCAGGACCGTTCAGAGAAGGGTCGCCAAGATGGTCGAGTCCGGCTTCATCACTAGTTTCGAGGTGCTCTTCGACCTGTCGCAGCTAGGCCTGGCTGACGCGGTGTGCAATGTGAGAGTCAGGGCCAGCCACGGGTCGGACTCGGTCCGAGAGAGACTGGTCAGGATACCTGGAGTCACGGAGGTCCTCACGTTCGTCGGGGGCGTCCTGGTTGCTCAACTCGCTTACTCCGACAGAGAGGAATTGGAGGAGATCCTCGTTCGTGTCGGGGCGGTCGAAGGCGTGGCTGACATCGACTACGAAACAGGCCCGAAGACGTCCCCGAGCGTGCATCTGACACGAAGCGACTGGAGGCTGGTTCGCTCCCTGAATCACAACGCAAGAAAAGAGATCATCGAAGTCGCCCGCGACCTGTCCGTGTCGCCGAGGACCGTGCAGAGAAGGCTGAGATTCTTAGAGAGCAGAGGAGTTCTGAGGTTCGGCCTCCAAGTCGACGTGTCAAGCGCCAAGGACCTCTTCCCTTACCTTCTTCTGGTTCAACTGCAGCCCGGGATCTCCAAGCTAAAGACTTACGCAAGAGTGAGGCAGCTCGTTCCAAGAGTATGGCGTGATATGAAAACGGTCAATCCGTTCCTCCTGACCCTTGCTTCTTACGCTGTGAGACTCTCTGACTTGGAAAGAGACGCGGAGCTGCTGCGCATGACTCCGGGAGTGCGAGGCGTGAGCATCCTCTTCAACACCTCTGACCTCAGCAACAGCGAATGGCTGGATGAAAGGCTTCGCAGGGCTTCGGCGTAGATACGCCGAAGAGTCTCGTAGGGCTTCGTTCCCGATGCCTTACTGCCCTGGCCACTGCCTCGCCGGACTCTTCTACCACGCTCGCGGTGTTCGATGGTTGCATCAGCCGGCTCGGTGCATGCAGCCGATGCCCTACAAGGGCCTAGTGGCGGAGGGTTCAGGAAGTGCACGCCGCGTCAAACCCTATAGCTCGGTTCAGCTCCAACGAACGGCACGGCCAGATTCGTACCCTCCTTCCACGACCCGCAGGTCAATCTCTACGTCAGGGACGCTGAGCTGTCGGCCAGGTTCTACCGAGACCTCTTCGGCTTCAGGGAGACGTTCAGAATCCCAAAGAAAGGCGCTCCTGTCAAAGTCGAGCTCCAACTGGGAAGCCTAATCCTGGGTGTCGGCACGATCGACTCGGTCAAGGAGTTTCACGGGTTCGGCACCGGAGGGGGACCGCCACGAGCCGAGATCGTGCTCTGGACTGATGACGTAGACAAGGCCTTCTCGAGCCTGGTCGAAAGGGGTGCCAGGGCTTTGAGTGGCCCGCACGACTTCGCCGGCACCGTTCGGGGTGCGTGGATCGTCGACCCCGACGGCAATCCCGTGCAGATTGTCTCCAAGGCAAAGGCGAGGTGAGTCGCGCGCCCTTCGAATGGGCTCGTCTCTCCACTCTACGACTTGCCTATCGTACTACCATGACTGCTAAGACGAACAACTACTAAAGCAAAAGCTTTATCAAGTGATTGCCTTAGCAACTAAGCCAGATGGACGCCTTCTATGCCCTGGCAGAGCCGCGTAGGCGCAAAGTCGTGGAAATCCTCGCTTACAGAGGCCAGCTCAACGCGACGCAGATTTCCGACGAGTTCGACATTACCCCCCAGGCGATCTCCCAGCACCTGAGTGTGCTCCGAGAGGCGGAGGTGATTCACATGGAGCGGAGGGCCCAGCAGAGAATCTACACGCTCAATCCGAAGTCGATGTCCGAAATCGAAAGGTGGGCAGCAAGCATGACCGAGATGTGGAACAGCCGATTCGACCGGCTAGACAAAGCCCTGAAAGAAGGTCAGGACTCGGCCGCCAGGAGGAAGGATCGTTGACAGCCAGTGAGCAGGGTGCCGTGAAGGTAGCGCGGGTCTTCAACTTCCCTCGTAAGGCAGTCTTCATGATGTGGACGGACCCAAGGAAGCTGGCAGAGTGGTGGGGTCCCGCGGGGTGCGTAACGCTCCTCTCCGAAGTGGACCCAAGACCGGGCGGCACGATGCGGGTCGACCAGCGCAACGCCGATGGGTCCCTCTACTCATCCATCGGTACCTTTGAGAAGGTCACGTCGCCTGAGCTCCTGGTCATCAGAAGCACGTCGCCTGGCACGGCTGACTTTTCTCCATGGGAGACCGTGTTCACAGTCACATTCGAGGAGCTCGGTCCCAGAAAGACTCTGGTGACCGCCATCACTGAGCTGGTCGCGGGTCCGCTGGAAGAGCGCAGTTCCCTCATGAGTGCATTCAGGGAGGGCTGGGGGCAGTCTTTGGACAAGCTGCAGCAAGCCCTACACTAGGGCACTCCTTCCCGGAAGCCCGTCCGCTCTTCTTGGCCTCCTGGGCTATGTCAGCACGACCGTCCCTACAAACCGTTTTATCACTAATCCGACGTCAACGCGAAGAGGTCACATTGCCAGACGGCGAACGCAGACTCGCTGCAGTCATGTTTACCGACATGGTGGGCTACACTTCGCTCGCCCAGAGGGACGAGGCCCTCTCGCTGTCGCTGCTCGACGAACAGAGTCTTGACTCCGATTGTGCTTGTTTTTGGTCGATGACTCCCTTCTTCGAACATAGAGTTGTCGGCCACCGCCATGAATGACAGTTCCTATAGAAACCGCCTGAAGGTCTCGAATATCTCTGGCACCATGAGGAGTATGGCAGCTGCCAGAATGGGAGTCATGAGAAACACAAGGACCCCGAACGTCGTGAGTGTACTTCCCCGAGGAAATGCGAAGTATCCCTCAGGAAGAAAGGCGTAGCCCCACAGTTGGGCGCCACCATTGAACGAATAGGTTGCCCCCCAATGCGAGATTGCGTACCCAATTGATTCCAGGCCGGCTGTATCAGTGATACCTGAACAACAGGACTGGGCGAACAGACGCGGTGAATATAGAACTGGGGCGAAGAAGGTGAACACGAACATTACCAATGCCACTGATGCAAGTCTCCTGGCGGTCTTGAGCTTCAACCAGACACTCCGGTTGGTGACTCCGCCGTCAAAGGGAAGGGCGGCAAAACGCTAGGTTCGCAACGTTTTCACCGTGGTGCGAGCAGCGTCGAGTGCAGTCCTCCCTTGAGCAGTGAGTTCGTAGAGTCTCACCCTCCCATACGCTCTCTCCTCTCGCACGAGGCCCTCGGCTAGCAGAATCCTGACATGGTGGTCAATCGTCTTCCACTGTAGTCCTAGGGCCTTAGCGAGTTCAAACCTGTCCTTGGGCTCAGATAGCGTGTTCAGCACCGAAACTCTGGTCTGTCCTCCCTTTGATGAGACCATCGAATTGAAAATATCCTCTGTCAGCCCGACCCCAGTCCACTGGGACCTGTTTCTCCCCCTCCAAACTAGGGAACAAACCAAGGCTCCCCAACTCGCGGGGGCGAGGATCGCCGATAGCAGGACTGCAATGTACTGAGTTTGGTTCGTGCCGGCGGAAACAGCGCTGCTTCCCTGGAAGCCGGCTCCACCTGGCTGGAGGGCCTCCCCACGGGCGCCAACTGTAATCAACAGGGTCGCGGTGAATAGAATTGAGAGACCCATCAGAGTGGCTAAGAGGAGCCTTGACTTCAACGGTGATTAAGGCGCAATCTTCGATAAATAGTTTCTTCCCAGTTGTGTGGCATATGCATAATCGAAAGTCAACCATTATCGTTTAGGTAGAACTTGATTCGACGAACAAGGCACCAAGCCAGACTCTTTTCAGTCCTTCTAATATTCATACTAGCGGTCGGGGTGTTGTCCGTCTTCGGGACTGCCGCCCGGGCGGCAGTAGTCACGTCTCCCTCGCCGCCCGCTGGATTCCCGGGGGCTGCGGCGGTGGCTAGCACTGGTGACTCTATGGTGTCCATGATTGAAAGCTCTGCGCGCTTTGAGCAGCTCGCGAATGGTGTACAATTCAAAGCCGAGCAGTATTCCAGCTTTGGATATTCTTGGGGTCCAACCACAACCTCTGTCGAGAACGTAATCCTTTGGTCTGCCAACGGTGACGCTTACATCGACACCCAGGTCGTCGTGAGCAACGACACCATAGTCTCGATGGACTACACGAACACCACCCAATTGGGCTTTGAAGCGGGTGGCTCAGCGAATTGGGGAGGTTATCAAGGTCAGTACTGCACCTACGAGATCATCGGGGTATGCACGAGCACTGGTTCTGTGGACGAAGCATATGGCAACTTGCAGGTCCCTAACAACTTTGCCGAGCACTCCGCGCTCGGAAGCGAGGAGACGGGGGCGTGTTGCGCGCTCTTTCAGTGGGTCGGTGTGGCCAATGCTTCAGGTGGTTCGTCATATTTAGTTCAAGGTGGCGTGGATTTCATATGCTGCCACTTGCCGATACCCTCTGAAGCGAACAGCGAGAATCTGAGTCTGTGGACCGAATTTGCCAAGTGCTCCAGTTGCAGTTCAAGCGCCACGTTCATCCAGCCTTACAGCTGGATGAGCGGAGTGGGAGGGACTACCATAGACACCCAGATCTACCCGAACGCTAACTGCGGCGCTGGAGGAGACTTGTGGTACATCTTCTGGTCGTATAACGGAAACAACGCTGCACAAAGCATCGAGTGCATGCGAGACCTGCCCACTTACGGGCTTTACATCACTGAAGCCCCGGCCAACAATGCCTACTGTACAGCAGGGTACTATGTCAACCCGAACTATTACTGCCAGATTCCCGAGTTCACTTATGGCACTAGCGGGCTCAGTCTCACAGGGAATATCTGCGACGGTAGTGGCTGTGAGAACCTGAACATAAACTCGAATCCCATCACACAGTATTACATCTCCCAAGGCACTCAGGACACGACGACTAGCAACATTCCCGCGAGCGGCAACTCTTGGACCGAAACGTGGGACTCCAGTCTCCAATGACAAACGGTCGCCTTTCTCTTACCCAAAACCGGTCCTATGACCTGTAGCGAACCGTTTTATCACTAATCCGACGTCAACGCGAAGAGGTCACATTGCCAGACGGCGAACGCAGACTCGCTGCAGTCATGTTTACCGACATGGTGGGCTACACTTCGCTCGCCCAGAGGGACGAGGCCCTCTCGCTGTCGCTGCTCGACGAACAGAGGAGGCTGATTAGACCGATACTCGCCAGTCACGAAGGAAGGGAGGTGAAGACGATTGGAGACGCCTTCCTAGTGGAGTTTGGGAGCGCGCGGGACGCCGTGAACTGCGCCGTGGAGATCCAGAGCGCCCTCAAGGGGCTGAACCTCGGCCGCCCCAAGGAACAGGAGATCAAGGTCCGGATAGGGATCCATCTGGGAGACGTGTTCCACCAAGGCACGGACATCGCCGGGGACGCTGTCAACGTCGCGTCGAGGATTGAACCCCTCTCGCCGCCCGGGGGCGTGTGCATGAGCGCCCAAGTCTTCCAGAGCGTCGTCAACAAGGTGTCCTGCAAGTTCGAGTCGTTGGGCATCCCGCCGCTCAAGAATGTGAGCGTCCCGATCGAGGTCTACCGGATCGCTGGGCTGGGAGATGAGACCCCGGCCCCCGCGTCAAAGGGCGCCTTGCCGAGGGAGAGGGTGGCGGTCCTCCCGCTGAGCAACTTCAGTCCCGACCCTGACGACGAATACCTCGCCGACGGCATGACCGAGGAACTGATCGACAGGCTCGCCCAGGCGAAGAGCCTCAGGGTGATCGCGAGGACTTCGGTGATGGGCTACAAGAAGAAGGAGCAGAAGGCCTCCGAGATCGGCAGGGAACTGGGCGTGGGCACCCTGGTCGAGGGCAGCATCAGGAAGGCGGGCAGCCGCGTCAGGATTACGGTCCAACTGATAGACGTGGCTACGGAGGAGCATGTCTGGTCTGACAGGTACGACAGTGAACTCGACGACATCCTCGCTGTCCAGGCGGAGATCGCCTCCAAAGTCGCGGAACAGATATCGCAATCGATTACCGGACTGGCTTCGAAGCCGGTTGCAGCTCCACAGTCTGCGAAGGCTGGGCGGTACACCGATGACATCGAAGCCTACAAGACGTTCCTCCGTGCCAGGAAGCTCCTCAACGACAGAAGGTCCGCGATGACTGTCAGGCAGGCTCTCGGTCTCTTCGAGGAGTCCGTTCGAAGCGACCCCATGTTCGCGAGGGCTAAGGTCGGGATCGCGGAAGCGCTCCTCTGGCTCGCCACCGAGGGCGAGGGCAACTACGCGGACTCGGTCAACCTAGCCAGGAAGCAGCTTACAGAGGCGCTGAGCCTCGACAGCGGGCTGGCAGAGGCCCACTCCGCCCTGTCAGGGCTCATGCTCGGCGAAGACGACATGGCCGGAAGCGAGAGGGAGGCGCGCAGAGCAATGGAGCTCAACCCGAGCCTCTCTGACCCGTACCGATGGCTGGCACAGATCGCCGCTGGCGACGGGAAGATAGACGAAGCGGTCCGTCTGCTGGAGGCGGCTCAGGTGGTCGACCCCCTCGACCTCAACGTGATCGCATTTCTCGGGCGTGCGTACGCTTATTCAGGGAGGGAGGCGGACGCACTCGCTCACTGGGAGAAGACCAGACCCCTGGTCACCTACAGGACGTCCGCTTACCTGTTCGAATACTACGTAGGCAAGGGAGACTATGTCAGAGCGGCGGAAGCGGTGGCAGAGATGGAGGGGCTGGGGCCGAAGAGGGCGTGGACCTTGGCCTACCGAGGGATCCTCGCGGCCCGGACGGGGGACAGAGAGACCGCACGCAGGATGGTCGGACTCCTACAGGGCAAGGCGAAAGAGGGCGAACTCACAACGATTCACGAAGCGTTCGTCCACTATGCGCTGGGGGACATGGACGCCTTCGTAGATTGCTTAGAGCAGGCTTTCGCGCTCCACAACCTGCCGCTGCTTGAGCTGATGTATTCTCCCATCTATGCTCCTGCCAAGAGCGACCCTCGGGTTAGCAGGCTGATCGCGATGCAGGCCGCGTTACGGCGGCCGCGAAGCGACCAGACGCCTAGGACAGACTGAGCGTATAGTGTCGATAGGGCTCGCCAATGACTTCGGACGGCCACCGAGTCCGCGCGGTGGCAGCCTGACGGGTCCCTGACGCGGCCCTGTAGGCTCTCGGATCAGAAGCGGCCAGCAACCATGCGGACGCAGGCACTACAGCGACTCGTCCATCCGTCTCACGAAGTGCCAAACCGAGGCTCCTATCAGAAGCAGGTCAAAGAAGCATACGACCCCGATGTCAAGGTAGAGCTGGAGGTCCGACATTGGAAAGCTCCCGGGGATGAGGAAGTGCCGCAACGCGGATATCGCATACGTCATCGGGTTGGCGCTCGCGACTACCGCAAACCAGGCTGGCATCGAGGAAAGAGGGGACAGGGCGTTGCTCACGAGGAAGAGCGGAAAGCTCACCACCGCGAGCCCTTGCCAGAACGCCTCGGGCGTCCTGAACCGTATGCCTACGACCAGCGAGACTCCGGCGAAGGTCAACCCGGCCAGGAACACCATGAGCACGACCCCTGCAAAGGAGTAGGAGGAAGACCCGGGGTCTATCCCCGACAGGATGAGGGCGGCCAGCATCACGACGCCCTGCAAGAGCGCGACCATCGACGTCGCAAGGACCTTTCCGACTGCGATGGCGCCGCGCGACACTGGCGTTGACGCCAGGAGCTGCATGAAGCCGGACCTCCTGTCGCTCAGGAAGGTGAGGCCCGTCAGGATGGCCGCCAGGTCTGCGACCAGAAGGAAGATGACCGGGGAGACGAACTCGACGTATCTGACCGAGTCGATTGTCAATGATAGGGAGTCTCCGATGCTTGAAAAGCTGAGAGCGAACAGCCCGACCATGACCAGAGGCGACACGAGTCTTATGACGAACAGGGGAAGCGGCCGGAGATATCGGACGACGTCCCGCCAGCCGATCCAGTAGACGTCACTGAGAAAGTCTCGCGTACCAGCTCCCACCCTCTAGGCACATGCTCGCACCCCGGTGCTTTTCAAGTGTGCACTGCGAACGCGGCCGAGGCAGGTCGACGCCCCGCACCTGAGCGACCGGCTCGACATTCCCTGGACCTACCAAGGGCAGAGTTGAACGCCAGGGGAGGTCGGCCTCCCACGAGGGCATGCTCCCTCTCTCTTCATGAAACCTCGCCGACGCCCCTCCCAGACCGTATTTCACATCTTCCGCCTCCCTGGTCCGCTTCGAGTCTAATCCGACCTCGGCTCGCCGAACCGAGTCCAATCTCGGGCCTCAGCGCAGATGAGACTGAAGAGGAGTCCGTCTTCCAACGCTTAACTCGCGAGGCGTATAACGCGTTGCGTTTGGCTTCCGGCGGGACATCGGCTTCAGACAGGTTGCTGGAAGATTTCAAGCAGTCTGACGCCGCCGTCATTGCGGCAATTGAGGAAGGGATGCACGATCGAGAGGTCGGGACAGCGACGGGACAGCTCTTTGACGGCGTCGGAGAGATGCGGCTCTACGGAGTGTGGCAGCAATCCGGTCTTCCAACCAGAGTCCGGATGGTGAAAGAAGCCACTCCCGAG
>JASHVT010000125.1 GCA_030039515.1 Nitrososphaerales archaeon | reverse complement strand
ATAAACCCCTTCTACATCGTCCCATGGGTGATACTGAACCTGATGATAATAGCATTCGAGGCGTTCGTCGTCTACGTCCAGGACCTGAGGTTGCACCTGTACGAGTTCTTCACGAAGTTCTTCTCCGGGACGGGTACGCCCTTCAGGAAGATACTTCCCGACAGGGCCAGGGTCAAGATAAACTGGCGCTAGGGCTTAGGCGTGGATGCTCGACACCGCGCTTGACGCGAGGTTGATGGCCTGTTGCGGGAACAGGCCGATCCCTATGATCAAGCCGATGAGGACGGCGAAGATCACGACGAACCAGAAGGGCTCCCTGACCTTCTCAGGGCTCTCAGGCTCGTCCGCATACATCCGCTTGATTATCCAGGCGTAATAGCCCAGGCTGAAGGCTGAGTTCAGTATCCCGGCCACCGCGAGCCACCAGAACGGGCCGTTGGCCACGGAGAGGAACAGGAGGAGCTTGCTCCAGAACCCGTTCAGGGGCGGGACGCCGGCGAGGCCGAGGAGCGCTATCGCCATTGTGAGCGCCGTCACCGGCATGCGCTTGGCGAGCCCGTTGTAGGCGCCGAGGTCAGACCTCTTGAGCTGGAGGAGGACGAGGGCGGCAGCGAGGAAGGCGGCGCCCTTCAGGATTGCGTGGTTGATGACGTGGAGGATCGCGCCAGTCATCCCCAAGGTCGCGGCCGCCGACGACGGGTTGGCGGCGAAGGGCACGAACCCGATGAGGATGTACCCGGCCTGGGCGATGCTCGAGTACGCCAGCAGCCTGGTCATGCTCTTCTGCGTCAGGGCAGAGATGTTCCCCACCGTCATCGTCACGAGGGCGAGGACTGCGAAGACGTTGGCCAGGGTGAACACAGGGCTCTTCGTTATCGTATAGACAGTCGCGGCGACCAGTACGACGCGTATCGCCGCCACGAACCCGGCCTTCTTGGTCGCCGAGGCGAGGAGGGTGCTGACGGTGGTCGGCGCACCTTCGTACGCGTCAGGGATCCACATGTGGAACGGCACGATCGACATCTTGAACCCGAAGCCAGCGATGAAGAGGAGGATGGCGACCCCGGCGAGCGCCGAGGGGCGGGCCGCCAGGAACTCCACCACCACAGAGATCTGGGTGCTGCCCGTGAGTCCGTAGACGAGGCTTATGGCGTACAGGATTATCGCGGACGACATCGCTCCGATGATGGCGTACTTGACGGCGGCCTCGTTCGACCTGCTCTTCTTGTCGAACCCCGCCAGGGCGTAGGTCGGCAGGCTCATCAGCTCCCACGCGACGAAGAGCATCAGGAGGTCGTCTGAGTACGCCAGGAGGACCATGCCCAAGGCCGTGAACGCGAGCAGGCTGTAGTAGATCGGATTGCTCGACGTCTTGATGAACTCGAAAGAGGCGACCGAGACCGCGAGCGTCACCCCCAGCATCACGAGGGCGAAGACGCCGCCCAGCTGGTCAGGCGAAAGGAAGGTCCCCGCCCAGGAGACGCTCGTCGGGGAGAGCGTGAACGCGCCTATCAGGAGGAGAGAGACCCCGAGGACCCCCGACAGTATGTAGCCGGCGAGGGCCCCTTCTCCCTTCTTTGCGACCTGGAGCAGCGGCAGCGTGAGGCCGGTCGCCCCGAGGAGGACTATCGTGACCGTCAGCAGGTCTATCATGTCATGCGAGGCCTCTCAGGAACTCCGCGACGGGCAGCGCCGGGGCGAGGATCAGATACGAGAAGACTAGGAGGACGACCAGGGGGACGAGATAGACGGCGAAGCTCGCGACGTCCGACCAGTCCATGTCGTGGACGGCCGCGTCCCCCTCGGGCTGCGAGAGGACCGTCCTCTTGATCATCCAAAGGAAGTAGCCCGCGGTGATTATGGGGACGAGCACGGAGACGAACGTCCAGGTGCTCGCCGATATTCCGGCGACTATGACCATGAACTCGGCCAGGAAGCTCGAGAACGGGGGCAGCCCCATGGCAGAGGCGGAGGCGAGGACGAGCACGACGGCGGTCCTGGGCATCGTCTTCCCCAGGCCCTTCAGCACGGTCACGTCCCTCGTGCCTGCCTGGTGGTGGATGTAGCCGGAGAGCATGAAGAGGCACCCTACCGCCAGCGCGTGTGCGACCATCATGAATATGGCTCCCTCGATCCCGAGGTACGCCACCGCGGGGTTGGAGATCAGTAGCGCCGCGAACGCGCCGAACATGACGAAGCCCATGTGGTTGATGCTCGTGAACGCGATCATCTTCTTGAGGTCCCTCTGGAGGACGGCCGCTATCGCGCCATAGAACATGGAGAACAGGGCGAGGGCCACGAAGATCCAAGCGCAGGCGGCCGAAGCCCCTGGGAAGAGCCCTATGCTTATCCTAAGGAACCCGTACCCGCCCATCTTCAGAAGGACGCCCGCGAGAAGCACGGAGATAGGGGATGGGGCCTCGACGTGGGCGTCGGGGAGCCACGTATGGAACGGGACCAGGGGCAGCTTCACAGCGAAGCCGATGAAGGAGGCGAGAAGCGGCGCATATTCGAGGGACGTCGGTATCTGGTGGGCCGCGAGGAGCGCCTGTATCGTCGGGATGTTGAAGGAGGGGGTGACGTAGCTGGCCATCCCCATGTAGAAGTAGAGGAAGCCAAGGAGCATGATCGTGCTACCGGCGAAGGTGAAGATGATGAACTTCAGGGCCGCGTACTTCCTCCTCGGGCCGCCCCAGACCGCGATGAAGAAGAACATCGGGATCAGGACTATCTCCCAGAAGATGTAGAAGAGTATCAGGTTCAGAGAAGCGAAGACGCCCATTATCGCGCCCTCGAACAGGAAGATCAGAGAGTAGTACTCTGCCTCGTGGTGGTCAATCAGCTTCCTCGAGCCGTAGATGACGAGGACCGTCAGGAGCGCCGAGACGAAGAGCAGCGGGGTGCTCAGCCCGTCGACGCCGAGGAAGTAGTCGATGCTGAAGGACCCTACGCTGATCCACGGCACATTCTGCTCGAAGAGGTACGACCCGCCTGCCGGCGGCGAGGCGAAGACCCTCCACGCCACGAACGAGGCCAAGGCCAGCTCGGCTATCCCGAGCGCCAGCGACAGATAGATGCCCGCGCGCCGGTTCAGCTTGGTGACCGCGTAGGCTATGGGCGCAGTCGCCAGAGGCAGGAAGACCAGCAGCGAGAGGACGTAGCTCATAGTGCCACCCCGAAGGCCCACAGGAACGCTATGATGAGAAGTATGATCCCTATCGCGAACACCAGCGCGTACTCCTCGACGATGCCGGTCTGGATCCTCCGGAAGGCCCTGGAGAGGGACTGCCCGGCCGTCGAGAACCCGTTCGCGACGCCGTCAACCACCCTCGCGTCCAGCCAGTTTCCGGCGGACGAGAGGTAGACGCCCAGAGCAGAGCCCGCCTGGTTCACCTGGAAGAGCCCATGGAGGTCGAAGGTCTGGTCGAGCCATCCAGAGGCTGCCCGAGGGGCGTCGACGAAGACCTTGTAGTAGACCGCGTTGATGTACCACCTCTCCTGGAGGAACACGTACAGCGAGTGCATGAACCCTGACGGGCCCACGAAGACAGTGGGGCTGACGCGCCGGGCGATGTAGATGTAGGCCGCCGCAGCGAAGCCCACCGCGACGAACACAAGCGCGAGAGCGGACGACGGGACGACGAAGGCCGCCGAGGGGGCCGCGAGCGACTGCGTGGGGAACAGATACGTGATGTACCCCGACGCTGCCGACTGTAGCGTGGCTTCGACGTTGAACACTGGGACCGCTTCGCCCACCAGCGCGGCCAGCCCGATCAGCACGGTGGCACCGGCGAGGATGGCGTACGGCACCCACATCAGCGGGCTCGGCTCCTTGACGTGGTGGCCCTCGGCTTCCAGTTGTTCGATCCTCTGGCTCTTGCCGCCGTAGAACACCATGCCGAGAAGCCTGAACGAGTAGAACGCCGTCAGCCCCGCTGTGAGGGCGCCCACTGCGAAGAGAGCGTACTGGCCCGAGACCCAGGCGGCGCCGAGCACCGCGTCCTTGCTCCAGAAGCCGCTGAAGGGCGGGATCCCGGAGAGCGAAGCGACGGCTATCAGCACGGCTGCGAACGTGATCCTCATCGTCTTCCTCATCCCGCCCATGTCAGTGATGTACTTCGAGTCCGCGGAGTGGATGAGGGCGCCCGCAGCCAGGAAGAGGCAGGCCTTGAATATCGCGTGGCTCAGCAGCTGGTAGAGAGCGGCCCCGAGGCCCTGCGCGAAGTCCGTGGAGAGGCCGGCGACCCCGACCGCGAGCATCATGTAGCCTATCTGCGAGACGGTCGAGTAGGCGAGGATCTTCTTCAGCTCAGATCCGACCACTGCCTGACTTGCCGCGAGGACGGCCGTGAAGGCGCCGATCCATGCTACGGTCATGAAGAAGGGCTGGACGGCCGAGACGCCGATGGACGGGTTGTCGAGCGCCAGGAAGTAGAAGATGGGAGCGATCCTGGCGACGAGGACGACGCCGGCCTTGACCATCGTGGCCGCGTGGATCAGGGCCGAAACGGGAGACGGGCCTGCCATCGCGTCAGGGAGCCACTCGTGCAGCGGAAACTGTGCCGACTTCCCTACCGCGCCCCCGAAGATGAGCAGGGCGACCGGGACCAGGAGTCCGTTGCTTGAAAGGCTCTGGAACCAGGAGTTCTGGTCTGCGGCGAGCTGCTGGTAGTTGAAGGTCCCTGAGTAGTGGTAGAGGAGGAGTATCCCAGCGAGCATCGCCATGTCTCCGATCCTCGTCATCACGAAGGCTTTCATTCCTGCGTGCGATGGGGAGTACGCCTGGTCCTCGCCGAGCGCCTTGTCCCCTGGCGTCCCCACCCAGTCCTTCACCTCGTTCTTCCAATAGTGGCCGATCAGGGCGTAGCTGCAGAGGCCGACCATCTCCCAGCCCACTAACAGGGCCAGCAGGTTGTCGGCGAGGACGATGAGCTGCATGCTCCCGATGAAGAGGCCGATGAAGAAGAAGTACCGGTTGTGCCCGCCGTCGTCTTTCATGTATTCGACGCTGTAGAGGACGATCAGGAAGCTGACCCACGCCACGACGTTGGTCAGGACC
>JASHVT010000002.1 GCA_030039515.1 Nitrososphaerales archaeon | reverse complement strand
TCTGCGATAACGCCGCAGACCTCCTACCTTGTGATCCTGGGCCTTCTCGTCCTTGGAGGAGCAGGAATGGGCCTTTTCACCTCACCAAACATCAGTTCGATCATGGGCTCTGTGCCTGTGTCGATGAGGGGCGTCGCTTCGGGCCTGAGGGGGACCTTCTTCAACGTCGGGTTCCTCCTGAGCTTCAACCTGGTGATTATCGTCCTGACGTTCTACGTCCCTTACAGCCTGATCACGGCCATAATCGCGTCAGCGGCTGGGGCGGCGGTCACAGTGACAGACAAGGCGATGTTCTGCAGCGCCCTCGACAAGGTCCTTCTCGTGATGGCCGTCGTGAACACCATATCGATCGTCCCGTCGCTCATGAGAGGGAGGCGAGTGGTCTCAGATTCAAATACGGGCCAGGCGCCCGAAGTGGTGGACCTCTGACATGCCTCTTGAGAGTCTGGAAATCGCCCGCGAGTCGATCGAGTCGCCGCTCGGGCGAGCGACCGTATACAACCCGCTCAAGCTCAAGGGCCTCGGTTACGACGTAGAACGCCTCCCGTACTCCATCCGCGTGCTCTTGGAGAACATGCTGAGGCACTCGCAGAAGGTCGAAGGGGCCCTGGACGCTGCGCACAACCTCGCGCGCTGGCCGTCCACGATAGGCGATGAGATTCCATTCATGCCGCACCGTGTGCTCCTGCAGGACTACACGGGCGTCCCCCTCGTGGTCGACCTCGCCGCGATGAGAGACGCGGCCAAGCGCTCAGGAGTCGACCCGAATAAGGTGAACTCCGGCGTCCCGGTCGACCTCGTGATCGACCACTCCATCCAGGTCGACGCATGGGGGAACGAGATGGCCTTCGTCATCAACCTCGAGAAGGAGTATGAAAGGAACTCCGAGAGGTACTCACTCCTGAAGTGGGCCCAGTCGAGCTTCCGTGGGATGCGGGTGTTCCCCCCAGGGAAGGGCATCTGCCACCAGTTCAACCTGGAGTACCTGTCGAGAGTCGTGGCGATATCGGAGGCCGGAGGCGGCGTCCAAGCCTATCCTGACACTCTGGTCGGCACCGACTCCCACACGACCATGGTCAACGGCCTCGCGTGCCTAGGCTGGGGAGTCGGCGGAATCGAGGCTGAGGCGGTGATGCTCGGCGAGCCATACCACATGCCGATACCAAGGGTGGTCGGGGTGAGGTTCAGGGGCGAGCTGGCGGAAGGCGTCACGCCGACGGACCTCGTCCTGACGGTCACAGAGAAGCTGCGCGCGAAGAACGTCGTCGGCGCCTTCGTCGAATACTTCGGGGAGGGGTACCGGAGGCTTTCGGTGCCCGACAGGGCGACGATAGGCAACATGTCGCCCGAATACGGCGCGACCTGCGGGTTCTTCCCAGTCGACGCCAATACCTTGGCCTACCTCACGGGGACTGCGAGGGAGCCGCTTCATGTCAGGTTCGTCGAGGAATACACGAGGCGTCTCGGGCTCTTCGTCTCCGGGACCGAGCCCAACTACTCGGAGGTGGTCGAGGTCGACCTCGGTGAAATCGAGCCATCGACAGCTGGTCCGCGCAACCCTGAGGAGCGGCACGTCCTGAGCACGATGCCGAGCTTCGCTAGGGGTCTCTACGGTGCTAGGAAGCCCGTCGCAGCGGTTAGCGCAGGTTCGGGGACGGGAGGAGAAGAGATGCTGTCCGAGGACGGACCGATTCACGCCGGTGTGAAGGACGGCGCCGTGGTCATAGCCGCGATCACAAGCTGCACGAACACCTCAAACCCGACAGTGATGGTCGGAGCCGGGCTGATCGCAAGGAAGGCGATCGAGTCGGGCCTCCGCCTTAGCCCTTGGGTCAAGGCGAGCCTCGCCCCGGGCTCGACCGTGGTCACCGACTACCTTGCGAGGGCAGAGCTGCTCTCATACCTCTACAAGCTTGGATTCGACCTCGTAGGTCTGGGATGCACCACATGCATCGCCGAAGGGACGGCGGTGCTGATGGCCGACGGTACGTCGCGCCCGATAGAGGACTGCTCGGTCAACGGCGGCGACCGAATCCTAGGTCCTCTCCCGAACGGCAGGATGGGATTTGCAGTTCAGTCAAAGCTCTTGAACAGGGGCAAGCGCGAATGCGTGAGCCTCGTGCTCGAGGACGGCCGATGCCTGGTCTGCACTCCCGACCATAGGATCCTATCCGCCGACGGCTGGGTCAGAGCGGATGAACTGAAGCTGGGCGAAGACCGCGTTGTTGTCGGTCTGGACGCTCCCGCCGATATCCCTGCCGCGGATGAACTTGGATACGTCCTCCGTGCAGGTCAACTCTCGTTCAGCATGGACTCGCCTGCCGAGCGGGCCAAGCTTCTTGCATTCGCGCGACTGCTCGGGCACCTGTTGAACGACGGCTCGATCAGCGTCTACGGCCAGGGTAGAATGAACGTGGGCCAAGCGATGGACCGAGAGATGGTCCTCGCAGACATAGAGCTCCTGACAGGGGTCCGACCCGCTGGGACGCGATACGACGAGCGCAAGTGGTCCATCGTCCTGCCGAAGCCGTTGACACGCGCCATCATGACGCTAGCTGGCGTTCAGGTAGGCAAGCGCGTCCTGCAACCTCCATCGATGCCTCACTTCGTTCAGGAAGACTCCTGTCCCTTATCTGTCTTGAGGGAGTTCCTAGGCGGTGTGTTCGGGGCAGACGGGCACTCGCCCTGTCTGCATAGGTGGGGCCCTGGCGAAGACGACGTGACTCTGGAGCCGCCTGCGTTCTCGATTAGCACGATTCCAGAGCACCTGGGCGAGGCTGAAGAGATGCTTCGCGAGATGGCCCGCCTGCTGTCCCGATGCGGGGTTGACACTCAAGGAGCGGCGGTAAGGAGGTATCGCACGCGAAGGAGCGACTCCACATACCCGCCCGCTCGCGATGGCATCCCTCGCCTCGAGGTCAGGCTAGAGCTGCCTGACGGCTTTTCCTTCGTGGAACGGGTCGGATTCCGGTATTGCGTGGACAAGATGATGAGGGCTTCTGCCGCCGCAGCGTATTGGCGGCTTCTCGATGGCATAAACAAGCAACGGCTGTGGATGGCTGCCAACATCAGGGAGGCGAAGGCGAGCCACCCCGCGATGTCATTTTCCCAGGCGCGAAGGGCGGTCGCCGTGTCCCTGCTGGGACACGAGGAGGAAGCCTCCTTGCCGCCAGTCGTTTCACCTCACTACGCGCTTTTATCCGGATCTGACCGGCTCTCTCGCCTACCGCTGGCGACCGACATGAGGTTCAAGCCGCTCCATCGGGCCAGTTGTGGCTTCCCGTCGCCGTCCCGACTGTTCAGGGAAATGGGAGTGCTCGAATGGTTCCGCGGTCCGATGCAAGACGAGTCAGGGGGTGCGCGACGCCATCCTGTAGAGAAGGGGTCGTTGTCATCCCCATCCATGTCGCTCAAGGTGGTGGGGAGGAAGGGCGTTGGCGAGCGGAGGGTCTACGACCTGTCCGTAGGAGGTATCCACGCCTTCGTGGCCGGGACGGTAGCGGTCCACAATTGCATCGGCAACAGCGGTCCGCTCGCTCCCGAGGTGGAAAAGGCGATCACGAGCGGCGACGTCTATTCGATAGCCGTCTTGTCAGGGAACCGCAACTTCGACGGCAGGATCCACCCCCTCGTCAAGGGCTCGTTCCTCATGTCCCCGATGTTGGTCGTGGCCTACGGAATCGCCGGGAGGATCGACATCGACTTCGCGTCGGACC
>JASHVT010000124.1 GCA_030039515.1 Nitrososphaerales archaeon | reverse complement strand
GGCTTCTCGGGAGGGAGCATCAAGGCCCTCGACAGCCATCTCACAGTGTACGGCTCCTCC
This sequence comes from Nitrososphaerales archaeon, assembly GCA_030039515.1. GTDB lineage: Archaea > Thermoproteota > Nitrososphaeria > Nitrososphaerales > Gagatemarchaeaceae > UBA183. The sequence goes on along the minus strand of JASHVT010000124.1, from coordinate 3,676 downwards.
CTGGGCGGGCTGGAGCTGAACTCCTCGACGATATCCCTCAACTCGTCTGCCTACACGTCCGTCGAGCCGTCTGCGCCTTCGGTGACGATAGACTCTCCGGCTCAGAGCACGGTCTTCAACGGGACATCCTTCAACGTGACCGTCACCGGCCAGGACGTGAAGTCGGTCAAGGTCTACCTCGACGGCGGCCTCTTCGCGTCGAGCGGGCCGCTCGCAGATGAGAACTACACGTTCCCGGCGAGCCCTTCGAGCATACCTGACGGGGAGCACGTCCTGACGGTGGTGGTCCAGCAGTCCGACGGCATATCCGCGACCGCCTCGGCCTCCTTCGGGACCGACGCGAGGCTGGTCGCGCTGCAGAACTCGGTGAACCAGCTGGGGCTGGACATCATCTTCGCGGTCGCCCTGGGCATCGTGGCGCTGATAGCCGCGGTCCTCTCCATGAGGAGACGGCCTGGTTATTAACGCCTGGAAAGGGTGAAGGTCTGGAAAGGCATGAGGGTGCTACCTGAAGGGACTCGTCTAGACGGGACCTCGCTCATCGCAGGGTTCCACGGCATAGGCGCGACGGGGTATTGGACGGTGAAGTTCCTGGTGAACGAGCTGAAGGCGCAGAGGAAGTGCTTCATAGACTACGAGCACGCGCCGGCCGTGGCCTCCCAGGCGGAGGGCAGGATTGCGACGCCCTACGAGGTGTACTCCGCAGGAAGGCTCTCGCTCCTGAAGGCCGAGGTCTCCCCTGTGAGGGAGAAGGAGAGCGAGTTCTACAGGGAGCTGGGCGACTGGATCGTGCGTTCCGGCGCGAGCGAGGTCGTGCTCGTGGGCGGCCTCGACGAGTCTCTCAGGTCGGACGGGGCGCCGTACCGGGTCGTGATGACGAGCGCGTTCTCCGCGCTCGGGGGGCTCCCCTCTGAACCCATGTTCGAGGAGGACAGGCTGATAGTAGGCCCGGTCGCTTCGCTGCTCAACGTGTTCGAGATGTCTTCGTTCCCCGCCTACGCGGTCCTCGCGTTCTCGAACACCGAGAGGGTGGACCCGAGGGCGTCGGCGGTCGCGGTGGACTTCCTCTCCAAGAGATACGGGTTCGCGGCGGACACGACCCCCCTCATCAAGGGAGCCGAGGTGATCGAGAGCGAGCTGAAGATCATCGAGGAGAAGGAGAAGCGGCCCTCTGGGTCGGTCTACTCCTGACGGGGCGCTTCCTCCCGCCGACGACCTTCACTGACCTGTACCCTAGCCCGCGGAGGCCCGTCACCGCCCGCTTGACGTCGGCCTCGCGCAGCTCGTCGGCGGCGGAGGTCTGCGCGAAGGGGTAGGTGAAGTCGAGCTCTGGAGGATAAGGACCGAGGGCAAGGTGGAGCTTGTACACGTCGGCCTTGTCCTTCAGCTTCCTTTCGACCCCGTGGGTCGGGCTCCCGCCGTGGGCCATTAGCGCGGCCTTGGGGGCCGACCTCTTCAGAGACCTCGCGAGCCTCTCCCTGGAGTTCAGGAGCTCCGGCCTGCGGAGGTCGTACCCGTCCCTCAAGAACAGCCCCCTGTCCTTGATCGCAGGCGTGCCCTCGGCGAGGAGCTCCGCGTTCTCGACCATCACCGGGACTGCCTTCCTCAGCATCGGGTGGGCCATCGACCTCTCGACCACGAGGTCCCAGAGCGTCCCCTCAGAGATCGCCTCCTTGCACGACTCGACCTCGGCCCTCAGGACGTGAAGGTTGTGGAGCGCGAGCGCCTTAGTCCTGTCCGCGTGCCCCCGCTCCAGCAGCTCCTTGACGCTCGTCTTCGAGCACACAGGGCAGCTGCACGGCAGCGACTTCATGGACTCCAGGGGCGCGACCCCCGAAGGCGACATGTACCTCCCGCGCCTGGCGAACAGGACGTAGCTCGCCGAGTCGAAGGTGTCGCACCCGAGGGCCACGGCCAGGGCCATTGTGAGCGGGTGCCCGGCTCCGAAGAGGTGCAGGGGGACAGAGTACGGCACCGCCTTCCTGGTCGCCAGGATCATCCGCGCGAGGTCTGGGAACATGTAGTTCTGCATTACCTGTACCGGGCTCCCGAGGGCGAGCATCTGGAACCCGCCGGCCGCGAGCGCCGCCGCCGACCTCTTCACCAGGTCCAGGTACAGGCCCCCCTGCACGGGGCCGATCCAGAGCGTGCCGCCTTCGCCGAACTCTTTGAGCGTCTTGAGCGCGTTCCTCATGCTGTAGTCGACAGAGTCCTCAGCCGCTGGCCTGTTCTGCGGGTAGCCGGTCGGCCTGTCCAGCGTCACAGCCGCGTCAGACCCGATGCCTGACTGGAACGCAGCCACGTCTCCGTACCTGACCCCGAGGTCCCCGTACTCGAGGACCTGGTAGCCTCCCGAGTCGGTCATGACGAACCCTTCGTAGGAGAGTATCTTGTGGACGCCCTCCCTCAGCGCCTCCTCCCTCCTTCGCGAGCGGAGGATGTAGGAGTTGGTCATGAGGCCGCGGAAGCCCATGGAGAGGAGCTCCGACGGCGCGATCATCTGGCTCACGGGGTGGACGACAGGGAGCAGGCATGGGGTCTCGAGCCGCCTCTGGCCGACGCTCAGCACCCCGAGCCTCCCCAGGAGGTCGCACTCCTTGACCTCGAAGGAAGTCGCCAAGCCGTGCGGCCCCTCTTTCCGGACCTTAAATCTCGTGAGGGAGCCGTCCCTGCCTGTCTCTCCAATTGTTCTACTTGTTCTTGCGAAATTTACTGGTTCGAGCGAAGACTAATCAAATAGCGATAATCCGTGGACGCGGCAAAACTTGAGCAGGGTCGCCGACGTCAAGACGAGGATATCCTCGGTGGAGCTCCTCGCCACGCTGAAGAAGAGCTACAGCTACCGTGAGCTCTCGTCGGTCCTCGGGCTCTCCGCGCCAATCCTCAGCCGCTACGTGAGGGGGCACGTCCTCCCCAGCGGGGCCCGCTCCGAGAGGTTCATCTCGACGTTCCGGGAGAAGCTCCTCAAGAAGATGGTCACAGACCAGGTCAGGGTGTCCGGGGACGGCTCCTACGACATCAGCGCAGTGGTCTCGAGCGTCGGGCTGCTCCGTCAGATAGCCAAGGTGGTATACAGCGAGTTCAACCTGGTCAGGGTCGACAAGGTCCTCACTATGGAGGTGGACGGCGTCCCGCTAGCCGCAGAGGTGGCGGGAGAGTTCAACGTCAACCTCGCGGTCGCCAGGGACGAGAGGGACCTCGGGGTCGAGGAGTTCATCGAGCAGAAGGCGGTCTACTCCCCGGCGTCTGTGAAGTACCTGTACCTCCCTAGGTCTGCGATCAGGAAGGGCGAGCACCTGCTGATAGTCGACGACATGGTGAGGTCGGGGACCACGATCGAGGCGCTGGCGCGGATAGCGGACAAGGCGAGGGCGAAGGTCGTCGGCGTCTTCGCGATAGCCTCGGTCGGCCAGTCCATGACCAGGCTGAAGTCGAAGCTCGGGCTCACCTGCCCCATCGAGTCCCTGGTGGCCCTCGAGCCGAGGCAGAAGAAGTTCAGCTACTAGGTGGTCCCGATGCAAGCGCTGGAGATAGGCTCGAGGACAGTCGCCGAGACAGTCCCGCCGAGGAAGAGGGCCTCCCACAAGAGGATGAACGGGACCGTCTGCGTGGTCGGTGGGAGCAGGATCTACCATGGCGCGCCATTCCTGTGCGCGATGGGCGCGATGCGCTCGGG
>JASHVT010000123.1 GCA_030039515.1 Nitrososphaerales archaeon | reverse complement strand
GAGACATAGGGCCGGTCGAAGACGGAGACAAGGATGCTCTCCAGCATGAAGCCGTAGAGCACGACATGGAGCGCAAGGTACGCGGCAAACACTCCGGCTCCGAAGGCCGTCCTCACGTGTTCGATGAAGAGACGCCACGCGTCCCTTAGAGGATAGACCATCAGGAGGAAGCAAACCGCGTACCAGAACATGGCGGGCGAAAGGAGCTCGGCCGGGTTGGGAGACGTGGCCCCCCAGAGATAAGCAAAGAAGGAGGTGAGCACCGCTAGACCGACAAAGGCTATCCCGTGCAGCGGGAACACCAGGCTCGCTCTCCTGTGTTCGGCTCCTGCGGCGTCCACAGTGCGGCAGACGCGCTCAACGACGATAAGTCTTTGGCTGGTGGAAGGATTTATCACGCCGCAGTCAGGTTCGACTCCATATTGGGCCACAAACGGACGACCCTCCTCCTCGCCGTCCTTACTCTTCTTGGAGTGGTCGCCTCTGCGTCAGTCTTGGCAGGCGGGGTGGAGAGCAGCCGTAGCGCCTCCGTCTCCCTGCCTGATGCAGCCCTCCCCCAGGGATGCTCAAGGCCGGCAGGAGGTTACCTCATCGTTATGACCAAATACGGGTACAACGACAGCGTCCTCGAAGGGGCCGGACCCACCAAGGCCTGGCCGGTCATCCGGGTCGCCCAGGGCCAGGAAGTGAACATCACCGTGTGCAACGCTGACCCGACGCAGGCCCACGGCTTCCAGATCGAAACCTACTACGACGCGAGGATCGTCGCGGTCGACCCCGGACAGGTAGTCAGCGTCTCGTTCGTCGCGAGCCAAGTCGGGACCTTCAGGATCTACTGCGCCATATTCTGCACGATACACCTGTTTATGCAGTACGGGCAGCTGCAGGTCACACCATGACCAGCCTGCAGCTCGCGAGGCCGGGGACATAGCCGGGGCGGCGCGCATGGACAGCTTCGAAGAGTTCAAGATCTCGCCTCAGATCCTGAAAGGGGCCAACGCGGCGGGCTTCAGGCGCCCGTTCCCCGTCCAGTCGGAGACGATCCCCCTACTATTGCAAGGCCGCAACGTCGTCGCCCAGGCGAAGGCGGGCTCGGGGAAGACTCTGGCTTTCGGGATCCCGCTCATCCAGGCGACGGACTCCCGTGCGAAGGAGGTCCAGGGACTCATACTCTCGCCCACGAGAGAGCTCGCGGTCCAGATTGCGCTGGAGCTCGAGAAGATAGCCGCCTTCACAGAGGTGATGGTGGTCACAGTCTACGGTGGGCAGTCGATGAACGTGCAGGTGGACGCCCTAAGGAGAGGCGCCCAGGTCGTGGTCGGGACGCCGGGTCGGATAATCGACCATCTCAAGAGGGGCACCCTCAGGCTCGGCCGGGTGCGCTACGCCGTCCTCGACGAGGCCGACACCATGCTTGACATGGGCTTCATCGACGACGTGAACTTCATCCTCGATAGGACGCCTCCCGACAGGCAGCTGAGCCTCTTCTCAGCGACGATGCCTCCCTCCATCGTCAGACTCTCCGAGAGGTACATGCGCGACCCTGTGACGGTCATGATCGACGCGAACGAGCCGTCCGCCGAGACGCTCTCCCAGTACTATGCCTGCGTCGAGCGCGATGGGAAGCTCGAACTGCTCCTCCAGATCCTCGCCAAGGAGGAGGGGAGCGCCGTCGTCTTCTGCCGCACGAGGCACGGGACCATCAGGCTGGCGAGGGAGCTTGAGCGGAGGTTCGTCAGCGTCGCACAGCTCCACGGAGACCTCAGCCAGAACCAGCGCGACCATTCCATGAGGCTCTTCCGCACGAGCAAGGCGGACGTCCTCGTCGCGACCGACGTCGCCAGCAGGGGGATAGACGTGCGCCAGGTAGGATGCGTCGTGAACTATGACGTCCCCGAGGACCCGGTAGTCTACTTCCACAGGGTGGGAAGGACAGCCAGGGCCGGCGACGTGGGAGCCTCCTACACCTTCGTCTCGCGAGACGAGTCCTCGGACTTCGCGAGGATATTCAGGATGGCGAAGCGCCCGATCAAGCCTCTGCGGCCTGAGGATGAAAGGACTGACTTCTCGTCCGCGCCGATAAGGGATGACCGCCAGCGCGGCCGCTACAGGAGGCACGGCGGTCGGAGGGGCCGCGGGCGCGAAAAGTGGAGAAGGTACCGCTAGCCCCTGGTAAGGGTCTGGCTGGAGATACCGTTAAAACGCGCAGGAAACCGGCTTTCAACTGAAGTCCTTGGTGATCAAAGTTGGGTAAGAGGAAGGTCCTGAGCGAGGCCAACCTGAAGGAGCTAGTCATGCCCCAGCAGGGAGAGTTGCTCGGTCGCGCGATCAAGATAGCGGGCGGAGACCAGGTAATAGTCAAGTGCTCGGACGGGGAGACTAGGCAGTGCAGGATAAGAGGCAAGCTGAAGAGGCGGATGTGGATCCGTGAAGGCGACATCGTCCTCGTGGCGCCTTGGGACTTCGACAACAGGAAGGCCGACATCGTCTGGCGGTACATCCAGGCCCACGCCGAGTGGCTTGGAACGAACGGCTATCTGAAGAACGTGTGACTCCCCTGGCGGCTGACGCCGGCAGGACCAAGCGCGCGGACGTCCTAGTGGCGGGGGCCGGTGTCCTCGGGGTCTCGGTCTCGTACTGGCTTTCCAGTCTCTTCGAGTGCAGAGTCATACTCGTTGACGCCGAGCGGGTCATGGGCGC
>JASHVT010000010.1 GCA_030039515.1 Nitrososphaerales archaeon | reverse complement strand
ACGTCGTGATAGTCTGTTCGAGGGAGGACCAGGACGCGCTCGTCCAGTTCAGGAGAAGCCAGCGCAGCGTCGAGCTCACCCAGATCTCAGCGACGCCCGGTCTGAGGAGAGAGTAGCCTGATAACCCTATATCAAGTGGAGGGAGGGCGAGGCTCTGGATGATCCGCGTCGGCGTCATAGGGACGGGAGGCTGGGGGAAGAACCACGTGAGGGTCTTCGACGAGCTGCAGTGCCTCGGCGCCATCTGCGACATGGACAGGTCGAGGGCCGAGCAGTACTCGAAGAAGTACCACGTGCCTGGTTACACCTCGCTCGACGAGATGTTGAGGAGGGAGAAGCTCGACGCCGTGACGATATGCACCCCTGCATCGACGCACTTCTCGGTCGCGAGCAAGACCCTGGCCGCGGGCTTCCACACCTTCGTCGAGAAGCCTATGACGACCAACGCGAACGACGGGGCCGCTCTGATCGAAGAGGCGAAGAAGGCCAACCGCGCGCTCACCGTGGGATTCATCGAGCGCTTCAACCCGCCGATCACCGAGCTCAAGAAGATGATAACGGAGAACAAGATGGGCGAACCCATCCTCCTCGAGTTTCACAGGGAGAACAAGAGGGGCGAGGGGATAGTCGACGTGGGCATCGTGAAGGACGCCTCCGTCCACGACATCGACACCGCGTGCTGGCTCTTCGGAGAGCATCCGAAGGCGGTCTACGCACGTGTCGGGGCGATGCTGGTCCCTCTTGAGCACGAGGACTTCGCCACGATCCTCCTCGGGTTCTCGGGGCAGAAGACGGCGTTCATCGTGACCAACTGGATAACGCCGAACAGGGTCAGGACGCTAAGCGCGGTCTTCTCCGGCGGGGTCGTCGACGTGGACTTCGTCACCCAGCAGACCAGTGTGCACGAAGGGTCGGTCACGACGACGCCGACTAGGCAGTATCAGGAGCCGCTGATGCTGGAGATGAAGGCCTTCGTCAGCGCCCTGGAGCAGAATAGGTCTCCCTTGGTGACCGGCGAGGACGGGTACAAGGCCACCCTGATAGCGGAGGCCGTGCTCGCGTCAAGCTCTTCGAAGACGCCGATCTACCTTGGTTGAAGCCATGAAGATAGTCAACTCAGTAGCTCCCGACGCGAAGCTGGGGAAGAATGTCAGGATATGGAACTTCGCGTACGTGGGCTCGGGTGCCGTAGTCGGGGACAACGTGAAGATAGGTTCGCTCGCCCACGTCGACTACGGCGTCAGCATCGGGAGCGGCACGATGATAGAGGGGAGCGTGTACATCCCTCCTCTCTCCAAGATAGGCAGGAACGTGTTCATCGGCCCGGCTGCGGTACTGACAAACGACCCGTACCCGCCGAGCAAGAGGATGGTCGGAGTGACCATCGAAGACAACGCGGTCATAGGCGCTAGGGCGGTCATCAAGGCGGGAGTCACCGTAGGCAGAGGCAGCGTCGTCGCGATGGGAGCCGTCGTGACGAAGGACGTGCCTCGCGGCAAGGTCGTGATGGGCGTCCCAGCGAGGGTCGTCTACACGAGGAAGGAGTTCGACGCTAAGATGAAAGAGTGGGAGTCCGGCGCTTGAGCATCGACTTCACGTAGAGCCGGGCTGACGAATCCACGAGGACGAACCACAAGACCCCAAGGCCGAACGTCAGGCCAAGCTTGAGAAGCGCGTATCCGGTGTAGTCCAGGGGGCTGCGAGGCACGGCCCCAAGAGGTACGACGACTGCGAAGAACACGTAGGTCTCGCCAAGGATGAGCAGGAACGCGACCAATTCGATCAGGAACAGGGATGCCAGTCTCATGTCAAACCACCCAGGTGAGCACCGAGATGACGAAAGAGAGCGCGCATGAGACGGCCGTGAGCATCACTATGTCCCTCACGAGGTCCTTCTCTGTACGCGGCCCGGCCAGCAGGATGAGCCTGACAAGGGTGACCGGCGCGTTGGACTCGGTCGAGGCGTAGATCTTTCCGTCTGCCCCGAGAGACGTCGGCCTGGAAGGCATCCTCCTTCTCTCGACGAAGCCGCGGACGCTCGAGAGCGTATAGAAAGAGTTCAGGATGGCAGGTACGATAGCCACTATCGCTGCGACCTCCACGCCGCTCGTAATCGCCAAGCAGGCGAACATGGCTCCCATGAAGAGGGCCCCGCTGTCACCGTCGAAGGCCCTGGACGGGTACCTGTTGAAGACCAAGAAGCCGGCCGCCACAGCCACCAGTGGCAGCGTCGAAGCAACCCGGGCGAGAGAAAGTCCCGACGTATGGAGCGTGCGCAGCGTGACCCCTGCGAGGACGCTCAATGAGGTGAGCAGGGTGAACCAGGAAATCTCGCCGTTGAACGAGTCCATCATGTTGAACGCGTTCGCCACGACGGGGAACGCTGCGACTGCCAAAATCGTGTAGATCGAGAGGTGAGCCGCAGTGGGTCCGAGTATCGGGAATGTGACGGCCGGGTTGTAGACCGTCGACTGGACCGCCTCTGTGATCACAAGGGGCGCGGCCGCAAGAAGGAGGAGAAGCGGCTTCACCCGGCCGCCCAGCACGTAGATGTCGTCCACCAGTCCCACCGCGAAGGCTACCGCCGCCGTGCCCATGACGGCTATGGGCACCAAGCTGCCGAAGGCCGCATAGGCGACAAACTCACCCGCGACCGCGGCGACTACAAGGATAGGGCCGACTGGCTCTGGCACCCTCGAATCCGTCTGCTTGTGGACGTCCTTCGATACCCTTCCAATTCTGACGAGGTACTTCATGAACTGCGGCAGGGCCAGAAGCACCACCGCCAGCGGCACTAGAAACGACAGTAAGAGCCCAGCATCAGCCAAGCCCGTGGGCAAGGACTCTCGGCTGCCGATTATTTCCGCTTAAACGCTTCCCAGTTATCCGCGCCGCGCTTCAATGTTATATATGCCCAAGGGCGACCGTGAGTTTCGTTGAACATACGAGACCTGCGAGACGGCATGAGAAGAGTCGACGCAGAAGGCGAGATCGCAGAGATGTCAGACTCCCGGACGGTCAACCTGAGGACCGGGGGAGAGGCGAAGGTCGCCGACTGCACATTGAAGGATGAGAGCGGGCAGGTGAGGCTCTCTCTCTGGGACGACCAGATCGACCAGGTCAAGCTCGGCTCGAAGGTGAGGATCACCAACGGCTACACGAACAGCTTCAGAGGCGAGCTCCGACTGAACGTGGGGAAGTTCGGCCGTCTCGAAGTGCTAGAGCAGTAGGCTGTCCGGGTCACACCCTCGCGCTAGCGCGCCATTCGAAAGATTCTGTCGAAAGCTGATATCACGCCAACAAGCAGGTGGCCGAAGTGGGAACCGGCGGCCTCTTCCTCAGAAAGCTACGCGCAACATTGAAGGATCAGCCGACAGGCTTCGTGTGGGTCACGGAAGGCATAGCGGCCTCAGGGTACCCTGCATCAAGGAGCCAAGTAGAATGGATTGCGTCCCAAGGGATTGAGTCGGTCCTCTCACTCACGGAACAACCGCTCCCCCCGCGGGTTACGGACGGCCTTCCTATCCGGCTGGAGCACATCCCTATGAGCGACCACGGGATACCGGACGCCTCGGCGCTCGAGCGCGGCGCGGCGTACATCGCAGGCCAGGTCGCCGAGGACAGAAAGGTGCTCGTGCACTGCCTGGCCGGAGAAGGGAGGACTGGGTGTGTGCTGGCTGCGTACATGATCATTGACCTGAAGACGACGCCTGAGGAAGCCCTAAGACGCCTTCGGGCCGTCAAACCCTCGTTCGTAGAAAGTCGGCAAGAAAAGGCTGTGTACGAATTGGGTGCACGCTCCGGCGCGGGCAACCAGATGTAGGACCCCGCCTTATCGGTCCACAAGAGAAGCTTATATTCGCGGTACAAAGGCGCAAATTGAGATGCAGACGCGTGCCGCGCTGGCTCTGATAGCTTCCGCATTGGTTCTGGCCGCCTTCGGGGCGGCAGCCTTCGCACAGACGACATCCGAGTCACCCACCATTACGAACGTCGCCATCGTCAGCGGGGCAAGCACGCCGCCTCCATGCTATACCAACAGCAGCTGCGGGAGCAACTACCTTTACGGTTACGGCCCAGGTGTAATCACGGTTGTAATCGGCGTCAACAACACGGTCACCTGGACAAACGACGACACTGGCGTGGCGCACACGGTCACGTCATCGGCCGGCGATCCCGCCTCGTTCAGCAGCGGGTGCATAGGGTCGGGTTGCAGCCCGGCGACGCCGCAGACCTTTACGTACACATTCACGGTGGCGGGCACGTACTACTATCACTGCACGTATCACGGATGGATGGAAGGAGAGGTAGT
>JASHVT010000122.1 GCA_030039515.1 Nitrososphaerales archaeon | reverse complement strand
CTCTTCATAACCCCGTTCTTCCTCTTCGTGGTGCTGCTTGGGCTCGGGATGGACTACAACGTCTTCATCCTCACCAGGATAAGGGAGGAGGCGACCAAGGGCAAGCGGCTCAACGAGGCCATAGTCGGGGCGATCGAGCAGACCGGAGGCATAATCACGGCCGCGGCGATAATCCTCGCCGGCTCGCTAGGCTCGCTGATGCTGTCGAGCGACCTCCTGCTCAAAGAGCTCGGGTTCTCCCTGGCCTTCTCGATCCTCATCGACGCCTTGGTCGTGAGGACCTACATGGTCCCGGCGGTGATGTCCGTCATGGGCAGATGGAACTGGTACAGCCCCATCCCATATCTGCGCAGGTCCAGGAAACTGTTCGAGGGAACCGCGGCGGAGAACGCCTGACCGAGGCGATGCCCGCCATGAGCCCTGCGGCAGGCGACGTCAGCGACGAGGTCCTCGAAGAGGCGTGCTACTACCTCCTCGAGCTCGGGCTCACCCCGGAGCAGGTCGCGTCGCACCTCGAGACCACGCCGTCGAGGGCGTCGAGGCTCGCGAAGTCCTACGCCGCCCGGATCAGGTCGAAGGAGGTAGTCCCGGGCGAGTTCGACCGCGAGTTCTGGGAGCGGGTCAAGAAAGAGGCTGAGGGGGACGAGAGACTCACCTTCATGTCCGAGAAGGGCTTCCACCATGCTTGGACATCGGAGCTCAGGAAGCTCGACGGACCCGCCCTGATGTCCATCTTCGAGGCCAGCAAAGACTTCCTGGGGAGCGACCCGAACCAGAGGTTCCTCGACGTCCCTCCGCCAAAGGGCTACGACCCGCTCGCTCTGGAGCGAGAGGTCAGGAAGGCTGTGGAGGTGATAGGCAGGCTGCTCGACGAGAAGTGGAGAGAGTCGATGTCTGAAAAGCGAAAAGCTTCCCAAACTTAAAAAGGACGAGAGAGGGCACAAAGTCGAAAAAAGCGTGCCTCTGGAAACGGTCGACAGAGAGAAGCTCAACGACCTCCTGAGGCGGTTCCAAGGCAGGAAGGTCCTCGTGATCGGCGACCTGATCGTCAGCAGGTTCGTGGAGGTCGCCGCCAGAAAGCTTGCCAGGGAGGCTCCTGTCCCCGCGGGCGACTACATGGGCGAGACGTTCCTTCCCGGCGGAGGTGCGAACCTCTCCAGGGAACTGGCGTCCCTCGGCGCCTCGGTGGAGCTGGTGGGCCTTGTTGGGTCGGACGAGTACGGGACGTGGCTGAAGTCCGAGTTCTCGAAGCACGGCATAGGGCATGACGGCGTCGTCACGGACACGTCGAGGCCAACTCCCCTCAGGACGTGGATCATGGTCAACACCTTCCACATGCTCAGGATCGACAGGGAAGATAGGACAGACGCGCCGCCGGCGCTGGCCAAGAAACTCCTGGCCGCTGCCCTGCCTGCGATCAAGAAGGCTGACTGCGTCGTCCTCTCCGACTACGACAGGGGCTCGATCACCAGCTACGTCATCAACGGGGTTGTCGACGAAGCTCATGCCGCCGGGAAGGTGGTCGTCGGGCAGCCGAAGATGCATCACTATCTGGACTTCTCGGGTGTCACCTACGTGAAGTCGAACATGGAGGAGGCGGGCCACGCCACGGGGATGGCCATGGTGAACGAGACCAGTCTTAGGAACATGGGCGTGAACCTGCTCAGCCGCCTCGACTGCAAGGCGATCCTGATAACCAGAGGCGAGCAAGGGCTGACGCTCTTCGACAAGGACAACGTGACCATGTTCCCTCCCATAGGGGGGAAGAAGAACCTCTTCAGCAAGGTGGGGGTCAGGGACGCGATGACAGGGGTCTTCGCCCTCACGGTGGCCTCAGGCGGCAACGCGTACCAGGCGTCGGTCCTGAGCAACATCTCAGGCGAGGCGAGGAGCGCGCTCGCGAGGAACGTGACCCTGTCGGCCCCCGACCTGCAGACGAGGGTCCAGTCGGCAGACGACTTCGTCCAGAGGATAGTCCAGGTGCCGGTGAGGAGATAGGCCGTGGAGAACGCTCAGGAGGTCATCAGGCTGAAGGAGCTAGCGAGGAACACGCGGAAGCTGATACTCGAGAGCCTCGCAGAGGCTGGCTCAGGCCATCCCGGAGGGTCGCTGTCTGCCGTGGAGCTCCTCGTGACGCTCTACTTCCACGTCATGAGGCACGAGCCGAAGGACCCGCACTGGCAGGACAGGGACAGGTTCTTCCTCAGCAAAGGGCACGCGGCACCGCTGCTGTACGCTATCCTCGCGCAAGCAGGCTACTTCCCGGTCGAAGAGCTCATGACACTGAGGAAGCTCGGGGCGAGGCTGCAAGGCCATCCGTCGATGGGAGTCCCCGGCGTCGAGGCGCCGGCAGGTTCGGAGGGGATAGGGCTCTCGCTCGGGCTAGGGACCGCGCTGGCCGGGAAGATGGACAGGAGGGGGTACAGGACCTACGTGCTGATGGGGGACGGGGAGCAGCAGGAGGGGCAGGTGTGGGAGGCCGCGATGGCCGCTTCGAAGTACAGGGTCGACAACCTTACGGCCATCATCGACAGGAACGGGATCCAACAAGACGGGCTCACCGAGCAGATAATGCCCCTGGAGCCGCTGGCCGCGAAGTGGCGCGCATTCAACTGGAACGTCATCGAGGTAGACGGGTACGACTTCTCCCAGCTGCTCGACGGGTTCGACCTCGCAGCCAACACGCGCAACAGGCCGACCGTCGTCATCGCGCACACCGTCAAGGGCAAGGGGATATCATTCATGGAGTGGTCGCCCCACTACCACGGGACGGCGCCGTCCAAGGAGAAGCTCTCGGACGTATTGAGCGAGCTGAAGTAGTCGGTTGCAGCGAATCAGGATCGCACCCTCAGTCCTTGCGTGGGACTTGGGAGACCTCGACGGGGCGGTCGACATATGCAAGGAGGGCGGCGCGGACCAGGTGCACCTGGACGTCATCGACGGACACTTCGCCCCGAACATCACATTCGGACCAGGGACGGTGAAAGCGCTGAGGAGGAGGTGCGATCTGATGTTCGACACGCACTTGATGATCGACGACCCCGGACGCTATCTCGAGAAGTTCATCGAAGCCGGGTCCGACCTGCTGACCCTCCATGCCGAGGTGCTGTCAGGCGAGTCCTTCGACGAGCTCCACTCCAAGATAAGGAGAGCGGGCCGTGCGATGGGGCTGGCGATCAGGCCGGCCACGCAGCTGCCTTCGTGGGCTGCCGAGCGGCTTGACAAGGTCTCCTCGCTCGTCGTGATGACCGTCAATCCCGGCTTCAGCGGGCAGACGATGGACATGTCCGTGATGCCGAAGCTCGAGTCTCTCTCCTCCATGGTCAGAGAGAGGGGACTCGCGACTGACGTCGAGATAGACGGCGGGGTCGAACCGGAGAACGTCCACGAAGTCGTTAAGAGGGGAGGGAACGTCCTCGTCGCCGGCGCGGGAGTATATGGAAAGAAGGACCCTGTCAAAGCGATCGGGGAGCTCAGGGAGAGAGCCATGAAGCTCGGAGAGAGAGAATGACGCTAGAGAAGCTGGCCGCGATGAGGGACGCGTACGGGGACGCGCTGATAGAGCTCGGGGCGACGAACAGGAACGTCGTAGTCTTGGGCGCGGACACCACCGGGTCGCTGAAGTCTGGCGTCTTCGCGTCGGAGTTCCCAGAGAGGATGTTCAACTTCGGGATAGCTGAACAGAACCTCGTCTCGGTCGCGGCCGGCTTCGCACTCGCGGGGAAGATACCCTTCGCAGGGACCTACGCGATATTCGTCCCGGGAAAGTGCGTCGACCAGATAAGAAACAACATCGCGTACCCCAACCTTAGTGTCAAGATCGTGTGTTCCCACGGAGGCATCTCGGTCGGTCCAGACGGTGCCTCGCACCAGCAGGTGGAGGACATCGCCATCATGCGGTCCATACCCAAGATGAGGGTGATCGTCCCTGCAGACGCCGTCTCGACGAAGGCCATAGTGAAGGCGGTCGCGGAGATCCCTGGCCCCTTCTACATCAGGCTGACGAGGCCTTCGACCCCGGTCGTCTACGAAGAGGGGTTCGACTACAGGTTCGGGGAAGCCACGGTCGTAAGGGACGGGAGCGACGTGGCTATCTTCGCCTGCGGCATCATGGTGGCTGAGGCGGTCAGGGCCGCCGACTCGCTAAAGGAAAAGGGACTTTCCGCTGCGGTCGTCGACGTCCACACGGTAAAGCCCATCGACTCCAAGACCTTGGTGTCCTTCGCCAGGAAGTGCGGCAGGGTCGTGACCGCGGAGGAGCACAACATAGTAGGAGGGATGGGCTCGGCTGTCGCCGAGGTGCTGTGCGAAGAGCGGCCCGTCCCCATGAGGAGGGTTGGAGTGATGGACACATTCGGCGAGAGCGGGGACGCCGGCGAGCTACTAAAGAAGTACGGCCTCACCTCCATGCACATAGCTGACGAGGCGCTCAGCCTAGTCTCGAGCGGTCGGTGAACTGCCGGGCGCAGAACCGCTGCAGGGTCAGCGGCCTCCTCGAGCGCTCCTTGACAGGAGCTCGGCGACAGAGCGCCTGACGCTGTCGTCGCTCGACCAATTCGGGGCCCACCCAGCGGCGCGGACCTTGTCGATGGAGAGCAGGACTGAGCGAACGTCGCCCTTCCACGCCCTCCCGCCATCCACTCCCCCGGAGAAGGTGTAGGAGGGCGAGATCCCCATCTCCGAGCTTACGATCTCGGCGATGCTGCGGACCGAGGTCTTGCCGGCGTTGCCGACGTTGAAGACCTCGAAGGGACTCAGCTTGGCAGCCCTCGAGTTGATCAGCACAAAGGCCTTGGCGACGTCTGAAGCGTGAACGTAGCTCTTCGCCTGGCTCCCGTCGCCTAGGATCAGGAGGTTCCGAGGATCCGCCCTCAGTTTCGCGATGAAGTCGAGAAGGACGCCGTGCGTTCCCCTACCACCCACGACGTTCGCCGGCCTGAATACTGTGATCTGTATCCCAAAGGTCTGGCCGTATCCGAAGGCCATGGTCTCGCACGCCAGCTTGCTGCATCCATAGATCGAGATCGGGAGCAGGGGCGCATAATCCTCGGGCGTGGGCGCAACCTTCGGCTCTCCGTAGACCGTAGAGGAGGACGCCAGACAGAATCGTTTGACCCCTGACTTCCTCGCGAATTCGAGCATGTTGTAGGTCGCGAGGATGTTGTTCTCGAACTGCGACTCCGGGTGGTCCAGTCCGGTCCTAACCTCGGGGTCCGCCGCCAGATGGAAGACGACGTCGACGTCGCGTGGGAGCTTGCCCCCGATCTCCTCCCTCAAGTCAAGTTTGACGAAGGAGAACGCGCTGTTGCCCGTGTTCGCCTCGACGTTCTCCATCTTGCCCGCGGACATGTTGTCGACGCCCACCACGGAACTGCCTTCTGCCAGTAGCTCGTCTACCAGATATGAGCCGATGAAGCCCGCCGCCCCTGTGACCATCGCCTTTACCATGAAGTAGCGCTCCCGCGCATCGCTGGCATTCTCCAGGGCTTGTCGCGATGGTAGATAACCTATCGGACGCCTATGCGCGTCCTCTTCGGTTTTTTGCGAAGAGAAAAGGCGCGAGGGCTGCCAAATGATTCAGTATGCTTAAATACGCTGGAGAGCGGTCGAATTTCTTGTAACGTGAGGGAGTATGGCGAATAAGGCACACCTAAACCTGATTGTAACGGGCCACGTGGACCACGGCAAGAGCACGTCCATGGGTCACTTCCTCTTCGACCTCGGCGTCGTGGACCAGAGGATGATCGAGGAGTTCGCGAAGGAGTCCGAGAAGACGGGTGCGGGCGACTCGTTCAAGTACGCTTGGGTGCTCGACCAGCTGAAGGACGAGAGGGAGAGGGGTGTGACCATCGACCTCGCATTCCAGAGGTTCGAGACGCCGAAGTACTTCTACACGCTGATCGACGCGCCAGGCCACCGCGACTTCATCAAGAACATGATAACGGGCGCTTCTGAGGCCGACGCGGCGGTACTGGTAGTGTCTGCCAAGAAGGGCGAGGAGGACGTGGCCCTAGGCCCCGGCGGGCAGGCCAGGGAGCACGCGTTTCTTCTGAGGACCCTGGGAGTAAACCAGCTTGTCGTGTGCATCAACAAGATGGACGACCAGACCGTCAAGTACACGGAGCAGAGATACAACGAAGCGAAGCAGGACGTCGAGAACCTGTTGAAGACCGTCGGCTACGACGTCAGGAAGATCAACTTCATCCCAGTCTCGGGATGGACGGGCGAGAATCTGGTGAAGCCCTCGACCAACATGCCCTGGTACAAGGGGCCCACGCTGCTGCAGGCGCTCGACACATTCTCAGAGCCACCGAAGCCAATCGACAAGCCCCTCAGGATGCCGGTCCAGGACGTATACACGATCCAGGGCGTAGGGACGGTGCCGGTCGGGAGGATCGAGACTGGCAAGATCAAGGTGGGTGACTCGATATCTATCATGCCGGAGGGCATGACGGCCGAAGTGAAGTCGATAGAGACTCACCACACGGCGATGCAGGAGGCGATGTCAGGCGACAACATAGGCATCAACCTCAGAGGCGTGTCGAAGTCAGACTTCCGAAGGGGGTCCGTTCTAGGACCTAGCAGCAACCCGCCGACCATCGCTCGCGAGTTCCAGGCGCAGATCATCGTCGTATACCATCCGACCGCGATAGCCGCAGGATACACGCCTGTTCTCCACGCTCACACCGCCCAGGTCGCCGCGACGATATCGGAGATAGTCGCAAAGATCGACCCAAGGACGGGGCAGCCGACCGAGGAGAAGCCGAAGACGATCAAGACCGGCGACTCGGCGATCGTGAAGATAACCCCCCTCAGGCCCATAGTCCTCGAGACGTTCAAGGACTTCCCAGAGCTGGGGCGCTTCGCTCTTAGAGACTCGGGCTCCACGGTCGCGGCCGGGATCGTAAGAGAAATCACGCTGAAGGGCCAAGCCGAGAAGAAAGTCGCGGCCAAGGCCTAGACGAGCCCTGTGCCGTCCGCAAGACACAGTCTCGTGGCGGAGATGACTTTAGCGAGTTGGTGACGCCTCTCTCTTCCACTGTCTGGTGAGGCCTTGAAGTTCTCGATAATCACTCCGACCCTGAACTCCTCGAAGTACGTCGAGGAGTGCCTGCGGAGCGTCCACCAGGAGCAGGGCGAAGTCGAGGTCGAGCAGATCGTCGTCGACGGGGGGAGCAGCGACGGCACGCTCAAAATCGTGGAGGACTTTGCGAAGAAGACGGGGTCGGACATCAGCGTTGTGCATGACGAGGGGAGCACCATACCTGAGGCGGAGAACGCAGGCCTTGAGAAGGTGACCGGTGACGTGTGGGCTGTGATGAACGCCGACGACATGTACAGGCCGAACGTCTTCCCTGAGCTCGCGTCTCACTTCTTGAGACTGCCCGGCGTCGAGGCTCTGTATGGAAACCTGGAAAGGGTGGACAGCGAGGGCAGGCACGTGTGGACCTATTATCCTCCCAAGGTCTCCCTCGAGTACTACGTCAGGAAGGGGTTCAACGTAGGCGTGACTCACCCGGCAACACTCCTCCGCAGGTCGGTGATCGAGAAGGTCGGCCTCTTCAACACGGCCTACCGCTACGCGTCTGACTACGAGTATCTCGCCCGAGTCCTTGGGCTCTGCAAGGTCGAACGGGTCCCGGTGACAGTGGCCCGATACAGGGTGCACCCCTCTTCGTCGTCGGTGAAGTCGTCGACGCGGGCGATGCAAGAGTCTGAGTCGCTAGTCATCGCAAAGTCTCTCGCGTCCAGGTTCGGGATAGCGCCGGGATCAACTCGCGTGGCGGACGCGAGGGCCCTGATGCTGCAGGTCCGCCGCGGAAACCTCGCATACCTGCTCCGGAGGTCCGCCCGACGGATGGGCGGGAGTAGCTAATCTAGGCTGGGCTGCAGGACTCGACGGGGCCTCACGAGCTGAGGAATCTGAAGTTCTGCTTGTGCCAAGAGACGGTCGCCCTGAGCCCCTCCTCTATCCCTACCTTCGGGGCCCATCCGAGAGTGTGCTTGCTCTTGGTGATGTCCAAGGCCCTGCTGATCGGCCCGACCGGCTTTGTCTTGTCGTAGACGACCTTGCTCGGTGTGAATCCCAGGTCCTCGTG
>JASHVT010000121.1 GCA_030039515.1 Nitrososphaerales archaeon | reverse complement strand
AGCCTCGCGTATTCCCTGTCTGACATCTCTATCTCCCGGCCCTGTCCTATCGACGCGTGCCAGTCTGCCCGGGGCCAGTCGAGGCGGAAGGAGACGGAGACGGCGCCCGCCTCCAGCTGCACCCTCGCATATCTGAGCCTCCTGGGAAGGCGATGTTCGAGGAGGAACTTCATCGTTGTCTTTCTACGGCCGCGTGCTAATTAGCCTTGCTCGGCCTGACTGGTTTCTACTGGAACTTGGAGTCCCACTTGCCGGCGTCTATCTCGGCCATGAACTCCCTGGGGTCCTTCCCCTCTATCCTCACGCCCATGCTGACGCAGCTCCCGACGACCTCCTTGGCCGCCGCGCGGATGGTCTTGGCATAGGATCCGGCCATCTTGTTCTTGGCGATGCTCACGACCTTGTCGACCGTCAGGTCGCCTGCGTACTCCGTCTTCGGTTTGGACGCGCCCTTGGGGATTCCGGACTCCTTCGCCACTAGCGCCGATGTGGTGGGCGTGCCCACAGAGATCGCGAACTGTTTCGTCTCCTGGTCGACCTCCACCTTCACGGGTACGCGCATCCCCTTGAAGTCGGCGGTCTGCTTGTTGATCTCGTTCACTATGCCGAGGACGTTGACTCCCAGCGGGCCGAGGGCCGGGCCGAGCGGGGGGCCCGCGCTCGCCTCGCCTCCCGTCACGAGCGCGTTGATGACTTTCTTCTCGCCCATGTCACTTCGCGGGCTCCGGTTTGGCGCGTTCCACGACCTTGACGTACGACGCGTCGATGGTTATCGGCATGGCGAAGGCAGTATCGATCAGGATGACGGTTATCTCTTGTTTCTCCTTGTCAAGCCGCGAGATCTTGGCCCTCATGGTCTTGAACGGCCCTGCGACTATCTCCACGGTGTCTCCTTCGTTCAGCTCCGCCACCATGGACTTTGTCACAAGGAACTTCTCGATGTCCGAGTACTGCATCATGCCCGGGATCTTGCTTCTGACGTGCTTGAAGCCCTGGATGCTCTCGTCCACGACCTGGCTGTTGGGGGCCTCGAAGAGGACGTAGCCCTTCCATGTGTCGAGGGCGAGGACGGAGTAGATGGGCTTGCTCTTCTGGACCGCCCTGGTGGAGACGAAGGTCGCGACGGTCTTCTCCTGGCCGCCGGTCGTCTTGACCGGGAAGATGGAGCTTGTCCTCTCTTGTTCACTCAAACCGCTCACGTTAGAAGCAGGGCCGAACCCGGTTGGCCTAATAACCTTACGCTGCTCAGCCGAAGAAGATGTTGCCTATGAGCTTGATGATGAAGCCTATGGTGCCTACCAGGGCTATGCCCAGCGCCACCAGCTTCAGGTAGAGCGTGAACTCTTCTCTGTCGCTCTTGTGAGCGAGCCTGAATATCGCTGCGCATGACCTCAGAAAGTCTCTGAAACCCATCCGGAGTCTCCGGCCGCTGCGGGGCTTATATGTCTTGAGCGGTCCCACGCCGCGTCTTCGACTAAATCGCTTCTCCGAGGGAGACCTGCAGACCGGTGGCCCGATGCGTGGTTCGGACTCCAGCTCGTACCAAAGTGAACTTTACCTAGTTAGTTGTATATTACTACTTGCTTTAAATTACTGACTATCGGGGGGTAGCCATGTCAAGGATGGAAATCGGATTGCCGGTGGAGAGATGGGGAACGCCGGCTGACCCGGAGGCTATCAGGCAGGCGGTCGAGGCGCTGAGGTCGCGCGGGTTCAGCGCTGAGGTGGTGGAGGACAGGAGCGAGGCGCTTGCGAGGGTGCGCGCGCTGATCCCTGACGGAGCGCGAGTGATGACCGGAGGCACCACGCAGGAGCAGATCGGTCTGAAGGACCTCTTGACGTCTGGGAGCCTCTCATGGGTGAACGTGAAGGGAGAGATCCTCTCCGAGAAGGACCCTGAAAAGCAGATGGTCCTCAGGCGCACGGGGATCTTTTCTCAGTACTTCGTCGGGAGCGTGCACGCGATCGCCAAGACGGGTGAGCTGGTGGCAGGCAGCGCCAGCGGCAGTCAGCTGGCAGCCTACGCCTATGGGGCGGAGAAGGTGATCCTGATCGTGGGGGCGCAGAAGATAACGGAGAGCCTGGAAGACGGCCTGCGCCGCCTGAGAGAGTATTCGACGCCACTGGAAGACCGCCGGATGAAGTCCGTCGGGTATCCGGGGACGGTGCTCTCCAAGATACTGATAATGGAGAGGCAGACCAGGCCTTCCGTCCACGTGATCATCGTCAACGAGGTTCTAGGGTTCTAGCGCTCTAGGCGAGGGCGCCTCCTTCGGCCCTTTCGATGGCTTCCGTCGCCCTCCGGGTCGATCCCCAGGACTTCGTAGACAAAGCCGAGCTTGTCAGCCTCTTCGCGCATCCTCGACTCGGGGGTCGTCCCTATGTGGCCTGACTCGGGTTCGACTCTCAGCGAGACCTGCGAGCCGAGCTCTTTCAGCTTGGAGTAGAACTTGAAGGCGTGCGCGGGGTGAACCCTGTCGTCCTTCAGCCCTGTGTAGATGAAGACAGGCGGGTACTTCTTGCTGGCCGAGAGGTGGTGGTACGGAGAGTATTTCATGAGGAACCTGCGGTCCTTTGGGTCGTCTGGGTCGCCGTACTCCGGGACCCAGGCGCGGCCGACGAGGAGCCTGTGGAAAGCCATCATGTCCAGCACAGGGTAGCCGATTAACACCCCCGTGAGAAGGTCGGGCCTCGCGTTCATCGTGGCGCCCATGAGAAGGCCTCCGTTGCTCCTTCCGAAGCCCACGACAGACCTGCCTTCCCGCCGGAGCTTGGCGAGGACCGCTATGTAGTCGTCGAAGACGTTGAACTTCTTCTCCCTCATCCCTGCCTTGTGCCAGTCCTCGCCGTGCTCAAGCCCTCCCCGGAGGTTGGCGACGGCGAAGCCTGCGCCGTCCTCCAGAAGGGTGGCGTACGCGGGGTTGAAGGAGGGCGTCAGCGAGATCCGGAAGCCTCCGTACCCGAAGAGCAGGACCTTCTTGGGCGAGGCGCCCGACCTGCTCGTCATGAAGTAGTGGACCTTCGTCCCGTCGGCCGAGGTCGCGTTGGACTGCCTGACGGTGTATCGGCCTGGGAGCTCCTTGGACAGCAGAGTCCTGAGCTTGCCTCCGCTGAGCATGTAGACCCTGTAGGGGAGGCCGAACGAACTGAACGTGAAGACCGCATCCTTTCCCAGCGCGCTCATGGAAGGCTCGCCGAAGAGAGAGCCGGGGGAGCCGAACCTGATCGTGCGTCCGCGCCTTCCGCCGAGGCCATAGAGCCGCATCTCTGAGCAGGCGTCCACGAGGTAGTGGCAGAGGAGGTCGTCTCCCACTAGGACGGCGTCTAATATCGGCCAGGAGGTCTCCCTGACGACCTTCCGGACGCGGCCGTCTCTCGCGGCGAGCACCTCGCCGCGACCGCTCCTGAACGAAAGCAGATAGTGGGTGCCGCCGGAGAAGTCGATGTTGGTTACGATTGCGTCGTTGTCATCGAGGACGGGCGCCCACGTCTCCGGCCTCTCCAGTTCGCCTGAGTAAGGCGTGCTCCTCGAGTATCCTTGGAAGGCGTCGAGCAGAGCCTTCGAGGAGTCTGCAGAGGAGGCGATGCCGAAGAACGTGTTGGTCTCGAAGCCTCGGCCGAAGACCATCTCCTCCTTGGCGCCCCTTCTGTGGAATATCCTGTCCGCGGGCGGGCTGACGCCGTCGGGCGTCTTCTCGCCTCTGTATGAGCGCGAGTAGTAGTATGCCCCGTCCTTGAGCCACAGGATCCGGCCTATGAATCCAGAGAGCGAGTCGGTGGGCTCCCTCGTCTCGACGTCGAGGATCGAGACGGTCCCTTCGTCGCTCCCCCCGACGGAGTGATGGATCGCGACAGTCTTTCCGTCTTCACTCGCCTGGACGCCCTGGATGACGACGTCGCGGCCGAGGCTCTTAGAGTCACAGATCTCTTCCTTTTCCCCGTCGCGGTGTAGGAGCTGGACCTTGTACGACCTGTCGTCCGAAAAGAAGAGGAACACCCCTTCCTCCGTGAGCTGCACCGACCGCATGATGGGGAAGCTGTAATATCGGGCGAGCCTCCTGAAGAGAGGGGCTGAGAGCCTGCGGACTGACTTGCGCGCGGCCGCGTCCTGTTCCTCGGCCCACTCGGCGACTCGAGGGTCGGTTGCATCCTCGAGCCAGGAGTACTTGTCCTTCAAGGGCATGCCTTTCAACTGGCCGGGAGAAAAGGTCTCGGACGGCTGGCGGCGACGAATCCGATATTATCCGCCGGTTTCGAGCCGGAGCCGATGGACCCGGGCGACAGCCCTCGTGGAGAACCGGCGACTGTCATCGTGGCCTCGGCTTCCGACCTGGCGTCCAGGACCCTCGCGGACGCGATGGTGAGCGGGCAGGGGTTCGAGTCCACCGGAGTGGACCTCTTCGGCAGGCCGGTCCATCAGAAGGGGTCTCTCTTGCTCGCCGTGTTCGAGGAGAAGATAGTGTTCCCTCCTGACCTTGACAAGTATTTCAATCCCCTGGCATACGTCTTCCTGTCGAGGCACAGCGCGGCGTCTGGAATAGCTTCGCTCACCGCTCATACGACTGGCAACCTCTCGACGGATGCGGAGTTCGGGGGCTCGCCTAGAGAGCTCGGCAGGTCCGATCCCATGTTGCTCAAGAACTACATGATGTCTCTGAGCAGAAGGCGCGAGCGAGTGCCTGGCTACGAGATAACGCTGGAGGCGACCCATCATGGCCCGACGTCCTTGAACAGGCCGGTCACGTTCGTGGAGATCGGGTCTTCGGAGAGCAACTGGGGCGACAGGCGCGCGGCCGCTGTCGTGGCCGAGGCTCTGACGGAGAGCCTGACTCAGAGGTCTGTCTGGGGGGACGTGGCGATAGGCCTTGGAGGGACGCACTATCCCGAGAGGTTCACGAAGCTGGAGCTCGAAGGCGAGGTCGCCTTCTCGTTCATCGTTCCCAAACACTCGCTCGAGCACGTGGACGAAGCCATGCTGGGCCAGATGATCCAGAGGACTGGTGCCCCGGTGAGGTACGCGGCTCTCGACTGGAAGGGCCTGGGACCCCAGAAGGGGAGGATCGTCGATCTGGTCTCGAGGTTCGGACTGGAAGTCCTCAGAACCTGAGCTTCGAGAACTCCCTCGGAGCGAGCGTCAGGAAGCAGAGCAGCGCCTTGGTCGTGTGGAGCCTGTTCTCGGCCTCGTCGAACACCGCAGAGCTGGGACCGTCGATGACGTCCGCCGTGACCTCCTCGCCCCTGTGGGCCGGGAGGCAGTGCATGAAGATGGCGTCGCTCTTGGCCGCCGACATCACCGGCGCGCTCACCTGGTATCTGGGGAGGAAGGCCCGCGCCCTCCTGTCTCTCTCCGCTTCCAGCCCCATGGAGACGAACGTGTCGGTTATGACGCAGTCGGCTCCCTTGACCGCTTCCTCGGGGTCGGTCCCGGCGCGGATCTGCGCTCCTGTCTTCGTTGCTATGTGCTTCGCGTCTTTGATGGCCTCTCCCGAGGGCTCGTAGCCGGGCGGGGTGGCGGCGACGAAGTGGATGCCGGTGAGCGCGGCGCCTATCGCCCAGGAGTTGCAGACGTTGTCCCCGTCTCCGACCCAGCCCACCCTGAGGCCCTTCAGCCTGCCCTTGCGCTCGCTGAGAGTGAGCAGGTCTGCGAGAATCTGCACCGGATGGTATAGGTCGCTGAGGCCGTTTATCACTGGAACGGAAGACGCTTTCGCGAGCTTCACCACGCTGGCGTGGGAGTTGACCCTGGCCATCATGCAGCGGACGTACCTGGAGAGGACCATGCCCGTGTCTTCGATCGTCTCTCCGCGACCTAACTGAAGCTCGCTGGAGCTCAGGCTCACCGGGTTACCGCCGAGTTCCGAGATGGCGACCTGGAAGCTGACCCTGGTCCTGGTGCTGGGTTTCTCAAAGATCATGGCGACGCTCTTCCCCTTCAGCACCGTGGAGCCGGCGCCGGCAGCCCGTCCCTTCTTCAGGGCCGCGGAGAGGCTCAGCACAGACTCCAGGTCGGGCGGAGTCATTTCGGCGAGCGTGAGGAAGTCCTTGCCCTTCAAGCGAGTCCCTCGGACAGCTTCCCGAGCTGGGAGATAGCCTCTGAGATTACCTCTATGCTGTTCAGATAGTCGCGGACATCCACGGTCTCGTGGTCTGTGTGGCTCGTCGTCGGGTCGCCGGGCCCGTAGGTTATGCAAGGCACGCCTCTCTTCTGGGCGAAGGTGTTCATGTCTCCGGTCCCCGTCTTTCTGACCAAGGCCGGCTTAGCCCTGATGGCGAGCAAGATAGCCCTTTGGAATGCTCTCACGAGCACCGAGGAAGGCTCGGCTTCGTATGCCTCCGTCGCCTCGCCCGGAGTCACTTCGACCCTCGCCCCGGCCGTGGCGATCGAAGAGATGTCCTTCAGCACGTCCTGCGCGAGAGTCCCGGGAGGCACCCTCAGGTCGAGCGTGGCCTCGCAGCGGCTGGGGACCACGTTGTGGAAGGACCCTGCGCTGACGATTGTGGGAGAGAGCGAGACCGACCTGAAGTGGTCTCCTGCGACCGTCCTGGATGCCTCGTATTCTCTGAGCCTGGAGAGCACGGAACAGAACTCGTCGAAGGCGTTTTCGTGGGCCCATGGAGAGCCCGCGTGGCCGCCCTGCGTCCGGACTAGGACGTTCACGCTCACCCTGCCCCTGTACCCTATGGTTATCTTGTGGGCTCCGCTCGGTTCGCCGAAGACGGCATAGTCGTACTTCGCGGCGCTCCTGATTAGCTCCTCGACCCCTCTCCCGGCGCCCTCCTCCTCCGTCGCGCCGGCGAAGGTCACCTGGACGCCGGAGTCCATGGCCCTCGAGCCCGCCAGCATGAGCGCGCAGAGGGGTGACTTCGCGTCGGACGCGCCCCTCCCCGATACCGACTCCTTCGTACGTCTAACCTTCAGCTCGCCGGGGACGGTGTCCATGTGCCCGCAGAGCAGCAGCCTGACCTTGCCGCTCCCGATCCTCCCGATGGCGTTGCCGGCGCCGTCGGTTCTGACCTTCGAGTAGCCCAGACTCTCCATCTCTTCGCAGAGAAACTCCCCCAGCGCGCCTTCCCTCGTGGTCGGGGAATAGATCCTCAGAGAGTCGACCAGCAGGGCGATTGGGTCCCTTCGGTCGCGCTTCATCTTCTCTGTACGTCGGACAGGTACTCGACTATCAATCCCGGGATGTCGACTCCTGTGGCTGGGACAGTGTTCTTGAACTCTGTGGTGCCGTTGACCTCGTGGACGAGCAGGCCGTCTGCCGACTCCATCAGGTCGACGCCCACGATTTCGCCTCCGACTGCCTCGGCTGCCTTTGCTGACAGGTCGTCGAGCTCCTTTCCCACCTTGCAGGCCGCGGCGCGCCCGCCCCGCGCAGTGTTGGTCCGCCAGTCCTTCCCGTCCGAGTTCCTGTAGATGGCGGCCACGGTCCTGCCTCCGATCACGAAGGACCTTATGTCGCGTGGCGGTCTCCTGATGAATTCCTGGAGGTAGTAGACCTGGTACAGTGGGAACATGTATTCCCTGTCCTCGACCACCGCCTTCGCCGCGTCCCCGTCCCTGAGCAAAGCTGAGAGCCTCCCCCAGCTCCCGACGACCGGTTTCATGACGACCGGATAGCCCATCTCGTCGATGGACCTCAGGGCCGAACCCTCGGACAGGGCGAGGACCGTCCTTGGCGTCGGGATCCCGTGCTTCACCAGCTCCAGGCTGCCGAAGAGCTTGTTACCGCAGATCCATGCGCACGAGAACCTGTTGACCACCCTGCTGCCTCCGTATTCGAGCGCCGCCGTGGAGTGGACGTTGCGGAAGTAGCTGACGCATCTTTGGAGCACGAGGCCTTCGGCGCCCTCGCCTAGCTCGACCGTAAGGTCCTTTGAGTCCACTAAGTCGACCTTCACCCCGCGCTTGTTGGCTGCGGCGACGATCGCCTTCTCCTCCCAGCGGATCGTGTCGTAAAGGAGTGAAAACGACGTCGTTTTCCTACTCGCCCCAGTCTTCTTCTTCCAGCTCGGCCGGCTGGAGAGCGAAGAGACCTTCGGACCCTGTCCTGACCAGTTCGAATGACGTCCCGCACTCCCTGCAGGTGAGGATCTCTCCTTGGATCGCGTCCGAAGGCACGGCGACCTGGGCGTCGCACTCTAGGCAGTTCATCTTGCTGCCGAGCTTGTGCCGGCTTCTATAACGATATTCAGACGATGTTAGCGAATTGTGCGCAACACCATGGCAGTATTCGTATTGATTACGCCCTCGACGCGGCGGATATTTTCGACCGTCGCGTTGACCTCGACGATATCCGAACCTTTGACGATCACGGCGATGTCGAACTGCCCCGCCGTCTCGTAGATCGCCTCTACTCCTTTCACGGCTCGTATCCTCTCGCTAACCTGTTTGGTGGGGACGGATGGCCTCACCGAGACCCAGGTTATCGCGCTGGATAGCTCCCTGTCGTCCACGTCGATGGTGAACTTCTGTATCTTGCCGCTCGCCGTCAGGTTGGAGATCCTGCGCCTGACGGCCGACTCGGAGAGGCTGAGCTTTCGAGCGAGCTCTGTGTTCGAGGCCCTGGAGTTCGCCCTCAGGAGGCCCAGCAGCAGCTCGTCAGTCCTGTTGGAATCTTCTCTTCTCTTCTTCACCGATGGCGCCCTCCAGTATCTGGAGCCCTCTACGGATCTGGTCGTCGTCTATGACAAGAGCGGGTAGGAACCTGAAAGTCTCCCTGCCTGAGTACGCGAAGATGGCGCCCCTCTCCTCAGCCGCGAGAAGGAGCGAGTGGATGTCGACCCTGGTCTGCAGCGCCAGCATGAGCCCGAGGCCCCGCACCTCCCTGGCCAGCTTGTGGCCCGAGGCGATCCTCGTCAGGCCGTCCTTCATCACCTTTCCCTTCTCCCTCGCCCGGGCCGGGAGGTCGTTTTCGACAATGAAGTCGAGCGCCGCCGATGCAGCCGCGCAGGAGAGAGGGTTGCCGGCGAACGTGCTCGTGTGCTCTCCTCCCTTCAGGCTCGACGCTATGTCGTCCCTGGTGAGGGCGGCTCCGACCGGGACGCCGCCGCCGAGGGCCTTGGAAACGGTCATGATGTCCGGGACCACTCCCCAGTGCTCGGACGCCCACATCTTCCCTGTCCTGCCGAGTCCGGTCTGTATCTCGTCGAGGATGAGGAGCGCACCTGCCCGGTCGCAGACCTCCCGGACCTGTCTGAAGTAGCCTTCAGGAGGCACCAAGATGCCGCTTTCCCCTTGTATAGGCTCCGCCAGCACGGCGGCAGTGTCCTGGCCCACCAGACGTTCCAGGGACTCGGGGTCGCCGTAGTCCGCGAACTCGAAGCCGTCGAGGAGAGGCACGAACGGGTCCCTGTACTTTCTGTTCCATGTCGCGGAAAGCGACCCGTAGGTCTTGCCATGGAACCCTCCCTTCATGGAGACGATCTTCTTCCTCCCGGTGTGGCGCCGCGCCAGCTTGATCGCCGCTTCGACGGTCTCCGTCCCGCTGTTGGTCAGCAGGGCCTTGCCGAGGCCTCTGGGCGCAATCTTTGCAAGCCTCTCGAAGAGCTCCGCCCTGGCGTCGTTGTAGAAGGAGCCGTGGCATGTGATGAGGGACGAGGCCTGCTGGGCTATCGCCTTGATCACAAGGTCGTTGGCATGGCCGACGAGAGCCACGCCATAACCTGTCATGAAGTCGATGTACTCCTTCCCCTCGGCGTCCCAGACCAGGGAGCCCTTCCCTCTGACAAGGGTCAGAGGCATCTTCTGGAACGCGGCCACCCCATAGGAGTCCTCCAGTTCTTCGAACCTGTTCATCGCTGGGTGATCACCGTGCACTTCTCGTGCGCCAGGGCCCTGGCGAGAGGGTCGCTCCTCGTCCCCGAGCAGATTATCGCCTCGCCGACCCCGCCGTTGACCGCCTCCACCGCGGCCATGACCTTCTTCTGCATACCGAAGCCTATCTTTGGAAGCCTTGATGATGCTTCCGATGGGTCGAGGTGGGTGACCAGCCTGCCCTCGAGCGAAAGGCCGTCGACGTCGGTGGCAAAGAGTATCCTGTCTGCGCCGGTCCCAGTCGCCAGAGCCGAAGCCGCCCTGTCGCCGTCTACGTTGAGAGGCTCTGACTCCTCGCCTATGGCCACTGGAGAGACGACGGGCACCAGCCCCTTGGACAATAGCAGGTCTATTATCGTGGCGTCCACGGCGTGTATCTTGCCCGTGTAGCCCCCGTCGATGGCCACCTTCCTCCCTCTGTCGTCCATTATGACCAGCCTGGACTTCCTCTTCGCCTGGAGCAGGGACGCGTCTACCCCTGATAGGGAGACGCCGTTCGCCCCCTCCCTGTTCAGCGCGAGCACCAGGCGCTTCGCGAGCAGACCGCTCATGACCATCTGATAGATCTCCGCCGTCTCCCTGTCGGTGTACCTGCTCCTGATCCCGTCGGGGGAGACGATGAACCGTTGCTCCTTGCCCAGCTTCTTCGCGGTCTCCGTGACCACGTCCCCTCCGCCGTGGACGAGCAGCAGCTGCTCTCTTCTTGAGAGCTCTGCCGCGTCCCGGACCAGGGAGTCCGGCGTCCCTTCCTTCATGAGGCTGCCTCCTATTTTGACGACGATTCTCATGTGCTACACCGGATGGAGCGGCGCCATCCCGAGGCCTGTCTTCTCGTCGAGCCCCAGCATCAGGTTCATCGACTGTATCGCGTTCCCGGCCGCCCCCTTGACCAGGTTGTCAGTGGCGGACAGCGCGACGAGCCTGCCCGTCCTTTCCTCGATCTCGAACCCG
>JASHVT010000120.1 GCA_030039515.1 Nitrososphaerales archaeon | reverse complement strand
AAAAGTCGAGCTCGCCCACGCCTTCGTAGAGGCCCGCCTTCGGCTCGAAGACCAGCCCGCCCCTGTCCGCCATCAGCAGCTCGTTCCTGTCCTTCACGCGCTCGACCAGGGTGGGCTTCCACGGGACGAGCAGGCCCGTCCTGGCGGCGTGATAGAACTGGAGGCTCGAGAGGGCCTTCCCTATGCTGGCCCTGCTGGCGGTCTGCAGCGGCATCCTGCATATCCTGCTCAGCTCGAACAGCCCCTCGAATCCGGATTCGAAATAGGTGAATGAGGAGTTGGCGTCTATGTGGAGTCTTCCGTAGAGCTTGATGGCAGAGGGTTTGTAGTGGATCCTGCCGTAGCTGAAGTAAGAGGTGCCTTCTTTGGAGGGGACCCGCAGCGGGGTGCTCGCCCTGTCCAAAATCACTCTGCCTGGGATTCCGCTCGCCTCGGCGCGCTTGGCCAGGTATGGAAGGAGGAACGTGTCTCCGTCATCGGTGAGCACGAAGTCCGGGTCAGCGTCTCTGACGAGAGAGACGAGTTCGAGCAGCTTGTCTGCCTCGTCCCCGCCGTCGATCGTGATTTTCTCGCCACGATTGTTTTCCAGCGTGAGCGCTCTGATCTTGTCCGTGACGCGTGCGATTCTGCCTTCCTTCGCCACGTCGACGTCTATCTTGACCCTTCTCAGGACGGGAAGCTCGTAGTCGTATGCCCAGACATCGTCGAGGAGTTCCCACCCCAGTCCCGTGCCGCTCTGGACGACGTCACATAGGGCGAGAGGAAACAGGTCGTGCTCGTATAGGAAGCTCTGTTGTGGCGGCACGTCGACGTTGTACAGCCTGTGAGCGCCGAAGGGGCCGAGCCTCTCTATTCTGCCCGCGACTCGTTGCAGCTTTTTTGCGTCCTTGACCCTGGCCTCCACGACCTCGGACATCTCAGAGTCAGTGACATTCTCGAACCTCTGGACGATTTTTGTCTCGACGAGGTCGGGATTGACTATTTCCAGAGGAACGCGCAGGTCGCGTATGTCGTCTGCCGCGATGTACATCGAGGGAGTCCAGCGGTCGACAAGTTTCTCTGTCCGGCCGTTCTCCAGCTTGAGCCAGACGACCATCTCTCCCGGCGAGCCCGGGTAGAGGTCAAGTATCCAGCCCCTCACGTCTTCCAGCCTTCAGTTCATCTATCTCCCTCGTAAGCCAGACTATGGCCCTGTGCTGGGCGAGCAGAAGCCCCATGAAGAGCGCTTCCGCTGGGAGCGGCGATTCCCTCGCTTCCATCGCGGGGAGATATGCGCGGCACGACCCGAGCATCTCCATGAACAGGTCCTTGTCATCTGGGCTTAGGGCCTCTGCGAAGGCGCGCCAGCTGTCCAGCTCTTCGACGACGAGAGGTTGCCCTTCGAGAGTCATCTGCGGCTCCTCGCCTGCCTCACTTCGTGTACTCGACCGGCCGTGCGCGCCAGCATCTTGTAATGATGGAAGAGTATGGCCATCGTCATGCCTTCGAATCTCGAGGGCCTTATCGCAGCCGAAGAAGCAGAGGCATAGAGGTTAGCCGAACCGAGCATTTCGTCGAAGGCGGCCCTGTCAGTCTCCGCGAGGCTGCGTCTGAACGTCTTCCACTCAGAGGCCTCCTGGGCCTCGGCCATCCTGAACGACGACACCGTCCTTCCCATCAGCGGATCACTCTCAGCAGCTGGCTCAGCCTGAAGTTCGCGACCTCCGGAGGCCTGTTCTTGTGTTTGAGCAGTTCGGCTTTTACGGTGCCCCGCGACTGTGAGAAAACGGCCATCGTGTCCGCCCACGAGGCTATCATGTCGTCGTATTTGTTGGGAGAAACGAGGGTCGCGATGACGAGCGCCTTCTTCTGGACCCTCCTGATCCCTTCCCCCGCGGCGCTCAGCATCCTTCGCGCTTCTCTTTCGTCGAGCTCCGGCTCGTTGAAGGTTCCTAGCACGTCAGAGACCACGACGAGTCTGACTCCGTAGTCTTCTACCGCTTCGGCCAAACGGCTTGAGATGAAGTCGGCTAGTTGATAGAACGTGAACACGCGGCACGTGGCGACCCGTCTCATCATGGACGCGGGTCTGTGCCGTGCCTGCTTGGCGAAGACAGAGAGCAGGTATGGGTCAGATCTGTTGCCGCCGTCGACAAAGAGCACCCCGGAGTCAAGTCCTCCCGCTTCTATCGGAAATTGCGCCCTGAAGGTAACTAGCTCTGCCACGGCGGACGACAAACTGCCGCTGAGGACAGTCAGACGTTCCGGCTTGAACGGCCCCAGAAGCGAGTCGAGGCGCTGGATGCCGAGGGAGAAATGTGGAATCGACGAGGCCGTGATGAACTTCGGAGCGGCCCGAGAGGCCGCCATGGATTCGAAGCGACCCCACGCGAACGGCTCGGCGCCCTCGTTAGCGGGCTCGAGGCTGTAGGTCGGTCTGAGGATTGGCTCGTAGCTGGGGTAAGGGCGGGCGAATCGTGGCGCGTCTGTTCTCGGTTCGTACAAAGAGCTGAGCATTACTGTGCGACGTCGGAGTTCTTCGTCGGATTTAACAGAGCGCGACCTCTGAACCTCTTGACTGAGAGAGACGCCCGAAAGTGAGCACTCATCGGGTTGAAGACTCTTAAACTGAAGAAGAGTCGCGATGACTTGGCGCGGGGGTCGCCCAGCCTGGTCAACGGCGTGAGGCTCAGGACCTCATCCCTTAGGGGTTCGAGGGTTCGAATCCCTCCCCCCGCATTCTCGTCCCGAACCTGCTGGGTTGGGCCGGACTTGATGGCTTAAATGGAGACGCGGTCCACAACGCAGGGCATGTCACAGCCTCAAGGGAACAGCCCGGGTTCCGACCCTCAAGCCTCCGAATGGCAGGGCGCGCTAGTCCTTGACCAGAATGAAGCAGTACGCACCTACTGGTATGGCGACCACGCGGTCATGGAGATGGGCATCGTTGACGGGAGGAGCCAGATGACCGAAATCAGGAAGCCTGGCGTCTTGGTGCTCACTTCGCGGAAGCTGGTATTCCTTGAGAAGCGCGGCGTGTTCAACAAGTCGTTCTACGTGGAACTCGGAATCCAGCTTGAGACTATCGGAGGAGTCGCGATGGGCGGGCTTCTGATGAAATATGTTTCGATAGGAGGCTCGAGCGGAGAAAGCAAGTTCCACCTACGTAACATTGACAACAAGAACTTCGAGGACTTCAGAAGCGCAGTGACGAACCAGATTGGGGCTCGAAAGCAGGAGATTCAGAAGCAGAGCGTAAGCGTCAACGTCCAAGCCATGCTCGACTTCGCCAGCCTGCGGGACTACATGACGAAGGGAGGGATATCAGTTCAGGCACTGAAGTGCCCTCAATGCAAAGCTCCTCTGGCTATGCCTGAGAACGGAAGCCT
>JASHVT010000009.1 GCA_030039515.1 Nitrososphaerales archaeon | reverse complement strand
TGCCGATCCTGAACCCGGCCCTCGCAATCGCCCTGATCGCCGCTTGCGCTCCCGGCCCTGGCGTGCGCGGGCCTGTGCCACCTACCGCTCTCACCTTGATGTGGACCGCTGTCACTCCCTTGGTCTTCGCCAAGTCAGAGGCCGCGGAGGCGCTCCTCATGGCGGCGTACGGCGACGATTCGAATCTGTCAGCTTTGACGTGCCTGCCCCCGGACGAGAACGCGATGGTCTCGGCACCCGTGAGGTCCGTGATGTGAACGATAGTGTTGTTGTAGCTCGAATAGATGTGCACAACTCCCCACTTGTCCTTCAGGGCCTCCTCTTCAGCCAACTAGCATCACTTCGCCTCGACGGTCTCCGCCGGCGCCTCGGTCGGCTGCTGGACCGCGGCGTCCGTGCTCGTCTGGTCGGTATGGCCCGCGCCGACAACCTTCACCTGCGGCTCTTCATCTGAGCCTACCATGTAGCCTGGTATGGTGACCCTCCTCGGGCCTACTGTCACGTGGCCATGAGTGATCAGCTGCCTCGCATGAAGAGGCGAGAGCGCGAGTCCCTTCTTGAAGACCATGCTCTGGAGCCTCCTGGCGAGCACGTCCTCCACGGTCAGGCTGAGGATGTCGTCGAGTATCGCTCCCTCCTTCACGAGCCCTTTCCTCCTCAAACTGGCGAGGAGTTTCTCCTCCTCCCTCAAACGGACGGTCTCCGTAGCGGCGAGGAGCGTCCTCGCCTGCTTCCTGACCGAGCTAAGGTTCGTCTGCGCCTTCCACAGCTCCCTCTTGTTCCTGAGGCCGAAGACTCCCAGGGTGTAGAGCTCCTGCGCCAGCTGGTCAGCCCTCCAAGGGCTTCGCGGCCTGCTGAACTGCTTCCTGGCCTTCTTCGGATCTCCCAACTACTTCTTCTCTTCCTTCGACGCCGCCGCCTTCGCTGCCTCGACCAGTGCCGCCTTCCTGACGCCGACAGTCCTCCCTTTCCTTCCTGTCGTCCTGGTCCTCTGGCCTCGCACCTTCAACCCTAGTCCGTGCCTGATGCCCTTCCAGCTCTGGATGTTCCTCTCCTTCTCAACGTCAGACTTCTGGATGAAGTCCAGGTCAGAACCGAGGAGCTGCTTCGACTCGCCCGTCTCGCGGTCCTTTCTCCTGTTGTAGTACCACTGTGGAAGTCCGGAGCTCGCCGTCGTATGTAGCGTCGTTTCGACCTCCTTCACCTGCTCGTCAGAGAGAAGTCCGATTCTCATGTTGGCGTCGAAGCCGAGCTGCCTGACTGTTACGAGCGCCAGGTTGTCCCCCACTCCTTTCAGGTCCGATAGAGCCGCGACCAGCTTCTTGTTCCCGTCAAGGTCCTTTCCTGAGACCCTGACCAGGTGCCTGAACTCTACCGCGCCCGACAAACTCAAAATTCGCTGAGGCCACTCAGGTTATAAGTCTTGGCGCTTTCAACTGTTTTCATTTCCGTTTTCATCATCCGAATTGCCAACTTCTCAGATATTGTCTCGCAAGCTCCAAAAGTTTTTAACAGTAACGGAACTGCGGACAAATGAAACGGACGTCTCATGGGTGTCTCTAGCGAGCTAGGCGGTGTTGCACACGGTTAAGGTCAAGGTCTTAGAGGAATCTGGGAACTCTGTCACGCTCCAGCTCGAAGGTATTGACCGCTCCTACGCCAACGCCGTAAGGAGGTTCTGCCTGGCCGAGGTCCCTTCCATGGCCATAGACGACGTAGTGATCCTCGAGAACTCTTCGGTCCTGTACGACGAGACGCTCGCGCACAGGCTCGGGATGGTCCCGATAAAGACCGACCTCGAGAAGTACAAGCTGCCCGAGGAGTGCGACTGCGGCAACCCGCTGGGCTGCCACAACTGCAGAGTGCTCTTCGTACTGGACGCGAAGGGAAAGGAGAAGGTCACAACCGTGATGTCGGGAGACCTCGTCTCCGAGGACAGGGAAGTCAGGCCGGTCAGCGAGTCGATCCCCCTGGTCAAGCTGGCCACGGGCCAGAGCGTCAAGCTCGAAGCCTATGCGAGGCTCGGAAGGGGGAAGGAACATGCGAAGTGGCAGCCGTGCTCTGTGGCGGTCCTGACGGACGGAAAGAACGAGGGCCAGTACAACCTGACGGTGGAGTCCGTCGGCGGGCTGCCGGCGAAGAAGATAGTCACGAAGTCGATCGAGCTACTAGGCAAGAAGCTGAAGGAGATCCAGGTCTCCGTGGGTGGCGCGTCGTGAAGGTGAACCAGAACCCTATCAGGAGGCGGACCTCAGTGATGCTGGAGAAGGCGGGCAAAGAGAGCGACGCGAGGATATGGGCGCTCGCTTCAGACGTGATATCGGCGGTCGCGAAGAGCAGGGTCCAGGTCAACATAGGCAGGATAGCGAGGGTGAGCCAGGCTGGCCAGGCCGTCTTCGTGCCTGGGAAGGTCCTAGGGACCGGCCTGCTCGACAAGAAGCTCGTAGTCGGCGCCTTCGCCTTCTCTGGCTCCGCGAGGTCCAAGATCGAAGGTGCAGGCGGGACGGCGCTGTCCGTGGAGGAGTTCGTGAAGAAGTTCCCGAAGGGGAGCGGAGTCAAGCTTGTCGAGTGAAGGCCCGGTCTACGTGGACGCGTCCGACCAGATAGCCGGCAGGCTCTCGTCCAAGGTGGCAAAGCTCCTCCTCTCGGGAAGGAGGGTGATAGTGGTCAACGCCGAGAAGGCCCTCATCTCGGGGTCGAGGACCTCGGTCATCAACCAGTGGAAGGAGAAGCTCGAGCTCGCCAGCCACGTCAACCCCATCTACGGCCCCATCCATCCTCGCCGGCCGGACAACATACTGCGGAGGATGGTCAGAGGGATGGTCCCAAGAAAGAAGCCGAAGGGAGCCATGGCCATGAAGAGGCTCAGGGTCTACATCGGGGTCCCCGCGGGGATAGACGCCTCAAAGTTCACGAAGTTCGACGACACCGGTGCCTCGCGGCCGAAGCCAGTGTACGTCACGATGCACGACCTTTCAAAGAGCGTGGGGTGGAACGAGTAGATGGTCAACCCCCCTAGGGCCCAGACCAAGAAAGCCCCGAAGCTCTACTCGGGCGCGAGGAAGACCGCCAGGGCGACAGCGGCCATAGCCCCCGGCGCCGGGAGGGTGAGGATCAACGGCGTACCTGCAGAGCTGTGGGAACCCGAGCCTGCGAGGCTGCACCTCCTCGGCGCTGTCTCGGTCGTGGGCGAGCTTCGCGAGAAGTACGACGTCAACGTCGCCGTCTCCGGCGGCGGCTTCATGGGCCAGGCAGACGCAGCCGCGATGGCCATCGCGAGAGCATACGTCGACCAGGTCCGTGGCAGCGAGATGAGAGACAGGATGAATGCATACAATAAATACCTGCTTTCGGGCGACCCGAGACAAGCTGAGCCCAAGAAATTCGGAGGCCCCGGCGCTAGGCGCAAGAGGCAGAAGAGCTACAGGTAAGTCGCCATGATGATCCCAATCCGATGCTTCACCTGCGGGAGCCTGATCGGGGACAAGTTTGCTCCGTTCCAGTCACGCACGAAGGCGGGGGAGGACCCTCAAAGGGTCCTGGACGACCTCGGTGTCAAGAGGTACTGTTGCAGGAGGATGCTAATATCGTCTGTCGACGTCATCGACCAGGTCCTGCCGTTCTACAGCAGGAAGCCAGAGACGCAGTAGCGCAGGTGCCCGAAGTGTCCCAGGTTGAAGACGACGACGCCGGCTCGGCCGACAAGGAGATCGTACCGCAACTTTCGGAGAAGGCCCTCCTCGCGACGGGGATCAGGATAGGGACGCCCGTCCGAACGAAGACCATGGAGCAGTTCACTGCGAGGCCGAGGCCCGACGGGCTCCACATGATAGACCACTCGAAGACACTGCACAGGATCGACGTGGCAGGCAAGTTCATCGCCTTCACAGGAGCCCAGAACACTGTGGTGTACACGAGCCGCGAACACGGGACCATGGCTGTCCAGAAGTTCTGCGAAGTCACGGGCGCGATGCCGCTCATCGGCAGGTTCATGCCTGGGACGTTCACCAATCCGCTCTACCCCGGTCACCTAGACGCGGAGCTCGTGGTGGTCGCTGACCCTACGTCCGACCTCCAAGCGATAGTGGAGGCGGGGAAGCTGGGCGTCCCCGTGATAGCCGTCTGCGACACGGATAACATCACTGACGACATCGACCTCGTGATACCGGGGAACAACAGAGGAAGGAAGGCGATAGCAGCGATATTCTGGCTGCTCGCGAGATCTACCCTATTCCATGCGGGACTCCTCAAAGAGGACCAGCCGATGAGCCAGTCGATCGAGGACTTCGAGACGAAGATGGACGAGGAAGAGAGGTCTGAGGCGCTGGAAGAGCGCATGTCTGAAGGGCGCGAGTGAGCGCCTGAAGCTGTAAGTTGTTCATAAGGAAGCCCGCGGTCGCGGGAGCGTTCTACCCCTCCGACCCGAAGGAGCTTTCAGAGACCATCGACCGGTGCTACACCCACCCTCTCGGCCCCGGCAGGACGCCTCCCGCGACGCGGGGAAGAGAGGACGCAGTCTGCATAATCGTACCGCACGCCGCCTACCAGTATTCGGGGCCCGTCGCGGCGCACAGTTACCTTCACGCTTCCTCGCTCCCAGACCCCGACCTCATCGTGGTCGTCGCCCCCGACCACAACGGGCTTGGGGGCGGCGTGTCCACATTCAAGGCGGGCGGTTGGGAGACGCCACTGGGCATCATGCGCGTCGACTCCGACGCTGCGTCAAGGCTCGTCAACGAGTCGGCGGCCGCCGTCTTCGACCCCGAGTCCCAGAGATACGAGCACTCCCTCGAAGTCCAACTGCCGTTCCTCCAGAAGCTCTACGGAGACATCGTGCCTCTCCTGCCGGTCTCCATGACCTTCCAAGACATGGATACGGCGAGCACGGTGGCGTCCGCCTTGGAAGACGTGGTCAGGGGAAGGAAGGTCGTGGTCGTCGCGTCGTCAGACCTGACCCACTACGAGCCCGCCTCAGTCGCGAGCAAGAAAGACCACGCCCTCCTCGAGAAGGTCGTCAAGATGGACGTGGCGGGCTTCTACTCCACACTGGACGAGCTCCAGGTCACGTCCTGCGGCTACGGCGCCATCGCCGTCGTCATGAGGCTCGCGGGCCTCCTCGGCATGGAGAGGGCTGAACTCCT
>JASHVT010000119.1 GCA_030039515.1 Nitrososphaerales archaeon | reverse complement strand
CCCCTACCCTGAAGATCGGGTTGAGAGAGTTCATCGCTCCTTGCGGCACGAGGGCTATCTTGGTCCATCTCACCTTGGACCTGACCTGTGAGTCAGACATGGGGACCAGGTCCTTGCCCTCGAGCATGATCTTGCCTTCCTTGATCTTCGAGTTTGTCGGCAGGAGCTTCATGAGGGTGCTCGCCAGGCTCGACTTTCCGCAGCCGCTCTCCCCCACGATCCCCAAGACCTCGCCCTGGTTCAACTCGAAGTCTATCCCGTCCACCGCCTTCACTTCTCCGCCCATGGTCTCGTAGTACATCTTGAGGCCTTGGACCTCTAGCAACGCCATCACCTTGCACGCAGCTTCGGGTTGAATACCGAGTCGAGGGCGAAGCCCACAAGCACGAAGGCGAGGGACAGGACTGCAATGGCGATTCCTGGCGGCAGGAACCACCACCAGACGTAGCTGTGAATCGAGCTTGAGGTTGCGTCGGGCAGCGCCTGGGTCAGCATGACCCCCCAAGTCATGGTGGTGATGGGGTGGATCGAAACCGACAGGAAGTCCAAGGCGGCCTCTATGAGTATGAAGCCGGCGACCGAGAGGGCGACCTGCGAGTAGACGAGGCCCATCACGTTAGGCAGGATGTGCTTCCTGAGAGCGTGCCACGTCCCCGAGCCAAGGGAGCGGGACGCCTCGACGTAAGACCTCTCCTTTACCGAAAGCACCTGAGAACGGATGATCTTCCCGATCGTGGGCCATGACACAATTATGAAGATGACAATCACCCAGAAGTAGACTTGGTTGACGAACAGAGGGTTCCTGTCTATGATGAACAAGAGGATGATGAGCAGCGGAAGGAACGGAAGGACCAGGACGAAGTCGGTCACCCTCCCGAGGACCTCATCCGTCACTCCGCCGAGGTAGCCCCCAAGAATGCCTGCCAAGGTGCCGAACGCGACCGAGCCGATCCCGGCGAGGATGCCGACGAGAAGAGAGATTTGCGAGCCCCAGACGAACTGGGACCAGACAGACCTCCCTAGGCTGTCAGTCCCAAGCAGCCCGAAGGCGCCGCCGGTAAAGTGCAGAGAGATAGGGGAGACGTAACCTGAGAACGTGGCGACGCTACCGCAGGGCCCAAGTGACTGTATGTTGTTGACGGCGTTGCTGCAGGCTCCTTGTATCTCCATCGTCACATTGTACGTTCCAGCCTTCGTGAAAATCACACTGGTAGGGTTCTGGTTCTGGAACACAGGAAGGTTGTTGGAGATGTCTCCCAATATCCCGCTTGGAACGACGACATTCATCCACTGCCCTGTGTTCGTGACCGTGATCGCCTGCCCGAGCGAGTACCCTTGGATGGAGGCCAGGGTGTAGTTTGATGTCGGGGTGCCGATTATGAAGACCACATAGAGCTCGGTGAGGTTCGTCAGGGAAACAGGATAGACTGAGGTCTGGAGGGTGAACAGGGCGGGGACCTTTCCGTTGAAGTGGAAGGATGTGCTGACCTCGTACAGGACCTGACCGTACGGGAGGTTGTGGTCTGGAGTATAGCTGTCGGCGATGGTCGAATTGATAGGGATCGTGGAGTTGACGTACAGCGAGCCGCTGACGGAGCCAGTCGCGTTCGAAGGGCTCATGTCCGAGAGCGCCTGCGAGAGGTTCTGGCCACTGAGCGGGACCACGCTCCAAGGAGACAGGTCGCTGGCACTGCTGAAGGGCTGAGGCGGGACGGGGTAGTAAGTCTGCGACGTGTTCGCATACTGCGGGAAGATTGTAGCCCATGCTGGGATCGAATAGGGGGCACCCACGTCGAACTCCGTCACCGGGTTGTAGGTGGTGATCACCGGCGCGAGGACGGCAAGCATGATGAAGAAGATGATTACCGCCGCGCCCACCAATCCTATCTTCGACTTCAAGAACAGCCTGAGAGTGCGCTTCAGTCCTGACAGAGGACCGCTGCCTCCGGATCTCGACATGCTAGGCGGTGCTCACCCTAGGGTCGATGAAACCATAAGCTATGTCGACGGAGAACACGGCAAGAAGGACCATGACGCTGATGATGAAGAACATCGCCTGTTCCAGCGGGAAGTCCGTGGAGGTTATCCCTTGGTAGATTGCCAGTCCCAGGCCGGGCCAGGTGAACACTGTCTCGGTTATCACCGCTCCAGAAAGTATGAACCCCAGTGAGAGCGCGAAGGCTGTCGCCACAGGCAGGACGGCGTTCCTGAAGGCATGCTTGTAGAGCACGGACCGCTCCGACACTCCCTTCGCACGCGCCATTAGAATGTAGTCCTCCGACATCGTGTCTATCATGACCGCCCTTTGCGTCAAGAACACACCGCCGAGCCCCGCCATAGTGAGAGTGACAAACGGCAACCAGAACGAACTCAGGACGGCTCCTGCGAAACTCCATCCGTGCGCCAGCAAGGTCGATCTCCCGATCGGCACGTAATACGACCCCAAACTGAGGAGCTGGCCCAGCTCTAGCATCGATCCTAGGAAGAACACAGGGAGGGCGTTCAGGAACAGTAGCACGGCTAGGGAGGACACGTCGAGCGGCCTCCCCCTCTTGGCAGCGGCGATGACGGCAAGCCCTATTCCGAAAGCGAACGCGGCAGCAGTGGACGCCCCGAGCAGGAGCACCGTGTAGGGCAGCCTGTGGAGGATGGTGTTTATCACAGGTCCTGAAAACCCGCTGCTCGGGCCGATGTTCACCCCGAAGTTGAACGTGAACATGTTCCTGACGTACAGCGCGAACCTTGTCGGGATTGGTTGGGCAAAGCCGTAGGTCGCGTTTATGACCGCGATTTCGTGAAGGATTACGGCCGTCTCGTTGCCATGCCCACTAGGCGGCGGGGGAAGGTACAGTATGTCCGCGCATCTCTGGACGGATAGGTCAGGGCAGTCCACGACGAACGGGAGGACCTGAAACAGGAAGAAGTTGAAGACGACTATAACGAAGAGCAGGATGACCGTGTAGATCGCGCGTCGCGCGATGTAGCGGACTAGGCCCATCGCAGAAAAATAGATGGAACACGGTTCTTATACCTTGTTACCAGGGAACTCCGCCGATTGAGGACCGGACTCCCACGGGCGTCCTCTCAGGCTTGACCGTCAAGGCGTCCTGACCTTGTCAGGAGGTGCTGATCTCCTTGACCGCGCCCTCGATCGCACCGAGGGGGGCCGTAGTCTTGAGCCCCCTCTGCTCGAACGGCTGCTTCATCGAGGCGTAGCCGAGTTCTGAAAGGCGAGAGCGAACCCCGTCCTCTGAGACGCTGGGGACCGCTGCCTTGGAGCAAAGGGCCTCCAGGCTGTAGCTCCAGGGAGGGAAGCCGTCTACCCCTCTCAGGGAACGAAGTATCGCAGCGGCGCCGCGGAGCGCCCTGCTCTTCGCCAAGGAAGCCGCACTGTCCAGGACCTTGAGGTCCGTCAGGTTACCCAGCCAGAGC
>JASHVT010000118.1 GCA_030039515.1 Nitrososphaerales archaeon | reverse complement strand
CACACCTCTCCCTCCCTGGCGTCTATCAGGTACTCCACCATCTTCCTGAGATGCCTCGAGCCGAAGCCCGGCCTCACCTTGTATAGGAGGTCGCCCATGATCAGCATCCCCACCCTGTTCCCGCGGTCCAGGAGGGAGCCTGCCAGCTCGTAGGACGCTCCGATGACGGACGTCCGCGCGCTCCAAGCCCCCACCTTAGGGAGGTTCCTCGGCGACAGGTCGACCAGTATCACACAGTCCAGCCCCCTGTCGGCCTGCCACTCGTTGACGAGCGTCCTTCCGGACCTCGCGCTGGCCCTCCAGTTGACCGACTTGAGGGGGTCGCCGCGGACGTACTCTCGTATGTCCATGAACTCCACTGTCCCGCCCTTGTACCTCGAGGCTGTCGTCCCCGTCCAGGCGAGCGCTCTAGCCCTCGCCGCCTCGACCGGCCTCGGCGCCCTTTTGGGATACACTCTCACGGTCAGCGGGGCAGAGACCACGGCGGAGCGCTCCCACAGACCGAACGGGGAGGTCACGGTGGCCGTCGACTCGAGGAACTCGAACTCGCCAGGCTCGTCGAAGACCACTTCGTACCTCAGGCTCGCCTTCGCGCCGCTCTTGAGGGAGCAGAGGGCGGCCGTCGAGCCGCGCACGATCCTCGCCTGGGGCGGCGGGATGTCCTTGACCAGCATGGATCTGACCGAGGGGCCCTGGTTCTCTATGTCGAGCTCCACCTTGAACGCCTCGCCTGTCATGGCCTTCTCTGTCGTAGCGAGCCTGGTGGCCCTGAGGGCCTGCTCGCCCGGCGAGGGAGTGGGGCGCCGAAGGTCCCAGGCGATGAAGAGCAGGAGCGGGACGACGCCCAGCGCGAAGGGCGCGAAGGTGACTGCCGAGATCCAGAGGCCTGCGAGCGTGATCAGCAGGAGCAGGAGGAGCCTACTCTTCAGGTGCGATTACCTTCGGCACGGGCGTCTCTCTTATCACCTGTTCCATCACAGACTGCTGGCTGACGCCCTTCAACTGGTAGTCCACCGCAAGGGTGAGCCTGTGGGCCAGTGCGGGGACCGCGAGCGACTTCACGTCGTCAGGAGTGATGTAGTCCCTCCCGGAGCACGCCGCTCTGGCTTTGCACAGTCTGAAGAGGTGGATCGCCCCCCTCGGGCTGACGCCGACGTCGACGTTCTGCCTCGACCTGGTCGCGCTGGCCAGCTTCACTATGTAGTCTCTGATCAAGTCGTCTGCGAACACGGACTCCATCCCCTCCTGGAGAGAGAGCAGCTCGGCCGGGCTGGAGACGGCGGACACCGCGCCCAGGTCCCCGGAGGCGGCCGGCAGGCCGAGGATTGATGCCTCGTCCTTGCCGGAGGGATACCCCATCCTGAGCCTCATCGCGAACCTGTCCATCTGGGCTTCGGGCAGGGGGTAGGTGCCCTCGTATTCTATCGGATTCTGGGTGGCGAAGACGACGAAAGGCTGCGGGAGCTTGAAGGTCTGGTTCTCTGCCGTGACCTGCCTCTCCTGCATCGCCTCCAGGAGGGCCGACTGCGTCTTGGGTGGCGACCGGTTTATCTCGTCTGCCAGCAGCACCTGAGTGAAGATGGGGCCCTCGAGGAACCGGAAGTCCTTCTTGTCCTCCAGGACGAAGGTCCCCGTCACGTCCGCCGGGAGGAGGTCGGCCGTAAACTGGATCCTCTTGAATTCGCATCCCATCGCCTTGGCGACCGCCTTTGCGAGCGTCGTCTTCCCCAGGCCGGGAAAGTCCTCGAACAGGACGTGCCCGCCGGCGACGAGGTCGTAGGCGACCTGCTCGATGACGTCGTCCTTGCCGACTATCACCTTGGAGACGGACTCCACCAGGCGCGACCTGAACGACGAGAAGCCTGATACGTCCACGGTTCGCCCTTCCCCCGCCTGGAGGTGATAAAGCGTTTTGGCTGGCCGCCCGCGCTCAGGGGCGAGCTGGTTCGGCGCTGGAGCCGGCCAACTCCCTCAGCTCTTCCTCGGA
Organism: Nitrososphaerales archaeon; assembly: GCA_030039515.1. Taxonomy (GTDB): domain Archaea; phylum Thermoproteota; class Nitrososphaeria; order Nitrososphaerales; family Gagatemarchaeaceae; genus UBA183. Next base: position 622 of record JASHVT010000118.1, on the reverse strand, counting down.
CATCTGCTGCCAGCCCTTGCTGCGGAGGAGCTTCTTCTCGAACGGGCCCGTCGCCTGGGACGTCATGAACTTCGGGTCGCGCATCTTCGCGAGCCGGACATAGTGGAGGACCCGCGACGTCGGGGGCCTCGGACGGGCCTCCCCGTAGTAGTTCTGCGTCTTCCTGGAGTGCCTGAGAACGAAGCCTCTTCCCATGAACATCCCGAGCCCCGGCGACGACTGGCGGAACCTTGGCATGAAGTACATGGCGATGACGAGAGCGAGCGCCGCGAAGGATATCGCGTCGAAGACCCAGTAGGGCCCCACGACGAGCCCGTAGACCGCCGCCGAAGCGACCGTGACCGCGACGACCAGGGGGGTGCTCCTACGTGCCAACAACGAGCCTCCTTATGTTCTCGGCGAAGTCGTGCATGAACCTAGCCAGGTCGGCCGCCCTGTCGCGAGGTATCTCAAGGCCGTACATCGCCTCGTCGATCATTGACGCGAAGCTCTCTGCCTCCGCCTGGTCCGCCTTCAGGACGGAGGACAGCCTTGAAATGAACTCGCGGGGCGTCTCCGTCTTCGCATCCCTCAGGCCGGCCTTGGAGCAGACCTTTCTGACGAGCGCGTAGTACTTCAGGAG
>JASHVT010000117.1 GCA_030039515.1 Nitrososphaerales archaeon | reverse complement strand
TCGATCACCGAGCCATTGAGCCCGGAGGAGCAGCGCTCGATGTTCCCCGAGGCGCCCTTGCAGTGCTGGGACTCCGACTTGATCTACTCCTACTACAGGCTGACGGGAAGCAAGAGGCTTCTTCTGGGAGGCGGCAGCGTGATGACGACATACGCCAAGAACGACACGACAGACTCGCGCGTGATCGACCACGTCATAGCGGGATTCAGGAAGGCATTCCCCAGTCTCGCGAAGCTGAGGTTCGCGCAGTTCTGGATGGGAAGGATAGACACGACGCGGGACCTGCTGCCGACTGTGTTGAAGGAGCCTACGGCGCCCTGGGTCCACAGGGTGTTCGGCTGCGTCGGGCTTCCCTGGGCTACTTTCTGCGGCGACTTCGCCGCCAGGCAGGTCTTGTCCAAGACCGAAACTGGAGACGAGAAATACTACGGGTACTTCGACGTCGACCGGAGGTTCCTAGTTCCGATCTGGGCTGAGAGGCTCATGGGGAAGAGGCTGGCCTTCCCGATCAACAACGCCTGGGCCAAGTACTACCAGCGCGACGTGGCGTCTCAGAAGTCTCTCGCTCCGCCGGCGAAGTGACATAGGCGGGATAGCGCCATGGCTTCGACCAAGAAGACCGGGCTGGAGCGGGAGGAGGCACGCATAGGCCTGCTGACCCTGCTTGCCGGAGGGATCGGCGTCGGGGCGGGCTTCATAGCCTTCGCCCTCTACCATCTGATAGGCTTCTTCACCAATCTCTTCTACTACGGGAGGCTGAGCTTCACGTTCGCGTCGCCGGAGTTCAACCACCTCGGCCTTCTGGCCATCGTCGTCCCCGCAGTGGGCGGTCTCGCGGCCGGACTGATGATAAAGTTCGGGTCTGACAAGATCGTGGGACACGGGATCCCCGAGACGATGGAGTCGGTCCTCCTCAACAGGAGCAAGGTCGAGCCGAAGGTCGGGGTCCTGAAGGCAGCTTCTGCAGCGATGACCGTCGGATCCGGGCAGCCCTTCGGAGCCGAGGGCCCCATCATCCAGACAGGCGGGGCGTTCGGTTCGTTCGTAGGCCAGATCATCGCCGTCACGGGCTCGGAGCGGAAGATCCTCCTGGCCTCTGGAGCGGCCGCGGGCATGGCAGCGATATTCGGGACGCCTATCGCGGCCGTCCTGCTGGCGATCGAGCTGCTCCTCTTCGAGTTCAGGGCGAAGTCGCTCGTCCCGGTGGCGATCGCGTCTGCAATCGGCGCCTGGATGCACACGTATCTCATATCGTCCGCGCCGCTCTTCCAGACACCCTCCTACTACTTCGGAGGCCTGAACTCGCTCCCGTTCTACCTGGCCCTGGGACTGATCTGCGGCGTCCTGGGGTCGGGCCTCTCTAGGGGCCTGTACAAGACAGAGGGGCTGTTTGAGAGGATCGGTCCCGGACAGCCCTGGCTCCCTGCCATCGGCGGACTCGCCGTGGGCGTGGTAGGCCTCGCTGCCCCCCAAGTGCTGGGAGTGGGCTACAACGTCATCTCGGGGGTGCTCAATGGAGGATACGTGATACAGCTGGTCGCGCTGATACTGGTCGCCAAGTCGGTCGCATGGCTGGTCGCCATGGGCTCGAAGACCTCGGGGGGCACGCTGGCCCCGATGTTCCTGATAGGAAGCTCGATGGGGTACCTCTTCGGCGTCTGGGCGGTCTCGGCCTACCCGGAGATGGGAGTGGTCCCAGCCGTCTTCGCGGTCGCAGGGATGGCAGCCCTCTTCGGAACGGCGGCCCGTGCGCCCTTCACCTCCATCGTCTTCGCCCTCGAGGTGACCAGGGACTACCAGGGAGCGATCCCGGTGGTCGTGACGGTCGTCATCGCCGAGCTTGTCGGCGAGGTACTCATGGAAGAGTCGATAATGACCGAGAGGCTGGCGGGCAGAGGCCTGAGGGTCAGGAACTACTACGAGTACAACCCCCTGAGGCAGGTCAGGGTGTCGGCGGTCATGACCTCTCCTGTCAGCTCGGTGGAGGCCGACCTTCCGGTCGCCGAACTCTCCAAGATGATGTCCGCGAGTGATAACCCTCTCAGTCTCAGGAAGAGGATAGCAGTGGTTCGGGACGGCAAACCCGTGGGAGTGATAGACAGGAGGCGGGCCGAGGCGGCGGCATCCGGCGCCGGCTCGCCGACCGTAGGAGACTCGTGCACGCGCGACTTCCAGACCATAGATCGGGGCGAGTTCGCCTATGAAGGACTCAGGACGATGGCGCTCAGGGGAGCGACGTTCCTGCTGGTGGTAGACGAGAAGGGCGGCCTCGTGGGTTACCTCTCCCAGGGGGACCTCACCCGCGCCCTCAAGCGGAAGGTGGAGGACGAGACTCTGGTGGAGGGCCCGAGGTACCTGCGGCGCGGTCCTGAGCAGCCTCAGTGACTCGAGGGCTGCGTGGTCGCCGGAGCCGCGTCTGGAGCTTTCGAGTCGCTCCCGATAAGAGCCACGAACACGAACGCCAGCACGAGGAGAGCGGCGGAGATCTCGAAAGCGAAGCTCTGCCCCGTCAGGTAGGAGTTCGCCAGGCTTTTCGGGAGCCCACCGGAGATGCTCCCCACGAAGAGCTCGTAGACATATCTCGCAGGTATGACCGCTGTCGCGGCGGTCAAGGAGAGGGCGAAGCTCAGGACCATCCCGGTGTTCCTGAACGTGTTCATCGTGCCCGAGCCCACGCCGTACTTGGCGGGCGGCGTCGACGACATTATGGCGGCCGTGTTTGACGGCCAGAACAGGGCCAAGCCTACGCCCGACAGGGTTTCGATAGCCCCGATCTCGAGCAGCGTGGAGTTCACGGTCAGTCGGCTGAAGAGGAAGAGGGCGAGTGCCGCGACGGCGAGGCCGGCGAGAGAAATCCTCCTGAAGCCGAACCTGTCGGTCAGGATTCCTCCGACAGGCCCCAGGGCGGCCGCGGCAAGCGCGAACGGGATGATCAGGTAAGCGGACGCCAAAGCGGACAGCCCAGCTATCCCCTCGAGATAGAAGATCAGGAGGAAGTTGACGCTGAAGACGGCTAGAAACTGCAGCATCGCCGCGGCGATCGAGAAGGCGAACGTCCTGTTCCTGAAGAAGTCGAAGTTGAGGATCGGGTCTTTGCTGAACCTTCCCTCCCACACGGCGAAGGCGAGGAAGATCACCGGCGACAGCGCGAGGGCCGTAATGGTAGTGGTGTCGGTCCACGAGTATAGCAGCCCCCAGGTTATCCCGAGCAGCAGCGACAGGAGCCCGGCGGTGAAGGTCACGGCGGCTGGCAGGTCGAAGGACCCGCGCTGTCCCGCTGGCTTGACCGTCTTGAGGGTCCTATAGGCCCAGACTGTGCCGAAGATGCCCACCGGGACGTTGATGAGGAATATCCATCGCCAGGTCGCGTAGGTTATGATTACGCCTCCCAGCACCACGCCCAGTACGTTCCCCAACCCCCATACGATGGACATCAGGCCGAACGCCCTGCCGGTCTCGTTCCTTGGGAACGCTTCCGAGAGTATGGCGAACGAGTTCGAGGTCAGGAGCGCGGCTCCCGTTCCCTGAAGCACCCTGAAGGAGACCAGGGCTATCCCGGAGGGGGCGAACCCGCACAGGGCCGAGCCGACAGTGAACACTGCGAACCCCACGTTGTAGAGGAGCTTCCTCCCGAACATGTCGGCGAGCCTGCCAAGGCTGAGCACGAGGGCGGTGTTGACCACGAGATAGGCGATTATCACCCAGATCATGGTCACGAAGTTGGAGTGCAGGCTCTCCTCCATGGGGACGAGGGCGAGGAGGACGACGGTGCTGTCGATCGCCGCCATCAGGGCGCCCGTCGAAGTGACGGAGAGCGCCTTCCACTTGTATTCCAGCTGGTTCACTTCTCCTGTGCAGACGTGGGAAAGCGCCGATTTCCAGGGGAAAAACTTGTCGCTCGGAGCCGCCCGCCGGCAGTCAGGCCGCGGGTCTCGAGTTCTAGCCTCGAAAGACTTATGACAAAACCGTGGCCCTTGGAGGCTCCCGAGCTGGAACAACATCCCCCGTACATCGTCGCGCGCGCCGGAGAGGCGCTCAGAGTGGTCGTACTATGCCGGCCTTGACGAAATCTACCACGCTCGTTGGGCGGCGAGGGCGCTGGGCAGGCTGGGGGTGTTCCGCGAGGCTGTCGACCACTTCTGGCCGAGAGGCTACCCTGTCAAGCTGATCCAGGTCGCAGGTACGAGCGGTAAGGGCTCGACCTGCCAGTTCATCCAGTCCGGCCTCCAAGAGTATGGCAGGGCGGGCTGCTACGTGAAGCCCCACCTGTTCGACTATTCCGAGAGGTTCGTCATAGGAGGCAAGCAGGCCAGCCACGACGAGATTCTGTCGGTCTGGAGCGAAGCGGTCAGGCCGTACTGCATAAGGAACGCGGTTCGCGGAGAGGCATGGGAGATCGACCATCCCGAAGCGAGCCTTCTGATCGCCATGTCCCTGTTCGAAAGGCACGAACTGGAGTGGGCCGCGATAGAGACGGGCATCGGCGGCAGGTACGACCCGGTCTCGACGCTGGATGTGGTCGCGACTGTGCTTACGAACGTGGGGAGAGACCACGAAGACGTGCTGGGCAGCGAGCACTGGCAGAGGGCGCTGGAGAAGTCAGGGATATGCCGGCAGGGGGTCCCCCTGGTCGTGGGAGACAGGGACAGGCGGACGCTCGAGGTCGTTTCGCATGTCGCCCGGGACGTGGGCGCTCCAATCCACGTCGTGGGCCCGAGGGACGCCTCCGAGCTCAAGGAGGCCTTGTCGTCTGCGCGCACCAAGGAGTCTGGCCTTATGCTCGGGTCGAGGCATCAGCTGCAGAACGCGTCAGTCGCCGCGACGACCATCCGCCTTCTCGTGAAGGAGGCGGACGCTAGAGCCTTGGCGCTGAGGTTCATGGAGACCAAGTTCGTGGGCCGGTTCTGGAAGGTCGAGGAGGGCGTCTACGCGGACGTCGCCCACAACCCGAGCAAGACTCAGGCCCTCGCCGAGGAGGCCGAGCAGAGGTTTCCGCGTCAGAAGAAGGTGTTCGTGATCGGGATTTCAGGGCGGAGGAGCCCCGTGGACATAGTCGAGCCGTTCGAAGCCCAGGCAAGGGCGGTAGTCGTGACGTCAGCCGGGTACAAGGGCCAAGACCCGAACAAGGTCTACGTCGCCCTGAGAGAGCGGTACCCCTCGCTGCCCATACACTTGGAGCCTGACCCGCGGGCGACCCTCAAGGTCGCAAAGAACTTGCGCAGAGGCAAAGAGACCATAGTCTTCACCGGGTCGACGTACATGATAGACCAGGCGCTCAACCCTGACGACAGGCTGAGGCACCTCAACGCGGTCTACGGTTGGAGGAACGCCAGGCTCACCCAACGCGCACAGAGCGCGGGCTCGGGCTGAGGCCTAGAAACGGCCAAAAGGAGACTCGGCGTGCCCCGTGGCAGAATGCCGAGGGATGAGGGCCGGTTCGGGTACGACGACTTCCTGTCTCCCTTCACCTGGAGGTACGGAGGGGAAGAGATGCGGCGGCTGTTCTCCGAGAGTCGCAAGCGGGCGACGTGGAGGAAGGTCTGGCTGGCTCTTGCCGAGTCCCAAGCCGAGCTAGGCCTCGTCGGGATGGACGAGCTAGAGGATATCCGTGCGCATTCTGGGGCGGAGAGCGTCGACATAGAGAGGGCCCACGCCCTCGAGAAGGTGGTAAGGCACGACCTGATGGCTGAGCTCCGCACCTTCGCGGAGCAGGCCGGCAAGGGAGGAGGGAAGCTGCACCTCGGGGCGACCTCGATGGACATCGAAGACAACGCGGACGTGATGCTCTACATCGAAGCGGTCGAGGTCCTGCTCTCCAGGATGTCCGGCTGCCTCGCCGCGGCCAAGGGAAGGATACTCGAGCACCAAGGAACGGTGTGCATGGCGTGGACCCACCTGCAGCCCGCCGAACCGATGACCCTCGGCTACAGGTTCGCGAACTATGCGCAGGACCTCGTGATGGACGTCGAGCTCCTGGAGGCGATCAAGGAGAGGTTCCTGAAGGGGAAGGGCGTGAAGGGGGCCGTGGGGACGTCGGCGAGTTACAAGGCCCTGCTGGGAAAGACGCGGCCGGGGGTGCTCGAAGGCAGGGTGGTAGCCAGACTTGGGTTAGGAGCGTATGACGTGTCGACACAGACCTATCCCAGGAAGCTCGACTATCTTCTCTTGGCAGCGCTCGCGTCCATAGCCCAGAGCTGCCACAAGTTCGGGCTTGACCTCAGGGTCATGCAGTCGCCGGCGTTTGGGGAGATGTCGGAGCCGATCGGTTCGAAGCAGGTAGGGTCGAGCGCCATGCCCTTCAAGAGGAATCCCGTTTCATCTGAAAGGATGTGCTCCCTCGCGAGGTTCGTCTCGGTGCTGCCGAACGTGGCGTTCATGAACGCGGCGACCAGCATCCTAGAACGGACCCTGGACGACTCTGCAGCGAGGCGCATCGCGATCCCCGAGGCGTTCCTGGCGGTCGACGAGTGCCTGGCGACATATCAGAAGCTGATGGAGGGCCTGCGCGTCAACCCGGCGATGATTCAGAGGAACCTCGAGGCCTATGGCCCGTTTGCGGGCACCGAGGCGCTGATGATGGAGCTGGTCGGGAAGGGAGGCGACAGGCAGGACATCCACGAGAAGATCAGGGTTGCCTCGTTCAAGGCGTGGGAAGGAGTGATGGAAGGGCGGGAGAACGGGCTCGAGGCGATCCTGCTGAAGGAGAAGTGGGTAAGCTCCAAGCTCTCGAAGGCTCGCGTCCGTGAGCTGCTCGACCCGACGCGGCATGTCGGAGACGCGGAGGAGAGGTGCGAGGCCTTCGTGCGGAGGAGGATCGACCCCGTCCTCCATCGACACAAGCCTGGAGCTGTGAAGGGCGGCCCGTCCTACTAGGCGACTCAGGCCGTCCGCATACCGTCGACACGCACCCCTTCGCCTCTCCGTACGGCACCCAAGTCGTGAGAGTGGAAGCCGCTCGACCGGATGACCCTGGCGACCTTGCCGGCCTCGGATTGGGGCACGACGAGAATCATCCCTATCCCCATGTTGAAGGTCCTGTACATCTCGCGCTTGGAGACTCCCCTCTCCATGATCAGCCTGAAGATGGATGGCGGAGCAGGAAGGGCCAGGTCGAATGCCAGGTGCCTGCCACCTAGTAGGCGAGCAAGCTTTGAGAATGAGCCACCGGTTATGTGGGCTATGCCGTGCACCTCGCAGCGTCTCAGCGCGGCCAAGACCGGGCCGACGTAGATGGAGGTGGGCTCGAGGAGCGATTCTCCGAGGGTCTTCCCCAAGGATTCGTCGTACTTCGAGAGGGCGGTCCCCCTCAGGACCTTGCGCGCGAGCGTGTATCCGTTCGAGTGGAGCCCCGAGCTCGCGATGCCCACCAGGGCGTCGCCTTTCACGATCGATGAGCCGTCTACGATCTCGGAGGTCTTCACCAGCCCTACCCCCATTGACGCCATGTCGAACCCCCTTCCGTCCTTGCCCTTGATTACGTCGCGCGCTATCGCGGTCTCCCCCCCGACTATCGCAACCGAAGACAGCCGGGCTCCCTCTGCGAGTCCTCTGGCGAGCTCCGACACCAGCCTGTCGTCTTCCCTCTCGAGGGCGATGTAGTCGAGGAGAGCTATCGGCTCCGAACCCACGCAGAGCAGGTCGTTCACGGTCATCGCGACGCAGTCGATGCCGACGGTGTCGAACTTCTTCATCTCCTGTGCCACGAGGACCTTGGTCCCTACGCTGTCGGTGTGCATCGCCAGCGCGTCGCCGTTCCCGAGGTCGACCAGGCCAGCGTAGAGGCCTATCGGCCTGAGGGGCGCGCCGGGACGGCCGCGGCGGAAGCGGAAGGTCGCCCCGAGCTGGGACGCCAGGGAGCGCTGGATCACCCTGACCTTGTCTACGTCGACCCCGGCCTTCGCGTAGGTCACTTTCGGCATTGAGAAGCGGAGCTCCTAGAGCTTCTTGCCCGACAGAGCCCCGTAGACGGCCGCGTACCTCTTGCCCGTCTCCTCGACCAGCCACGCGGGGAGCTGCGGCGGAGGCGGGATCGCCGCTCCTGCCTTCCTCGCCTGCTCGAGCCTCGTTCTGTATCCTTCAGAGGCGAGCCAGTCCCTTATGGGCTGCTTGTCGTAGCTCTCCTGCGTCCCCCCGAGCTTGTACTTTGATCGGGGCCAGAGGCGGAACTCGTCCGGACCTATCGAGTCGCCCAGCAACAGCTCTCCGTCCCTCCTCCCGAATTCGAGCTTGATGTCAGCCAGGATGAAGCCTGCGGCGTCCGCCATGGAGCTCAGTCTCTGGTAGATGCCGACGGAGGACCGCTTGACGGCGTCGAGCTCCTGCTGCGTCATCCTTCCCTCGGCGACTATGCCCTGCTCTGTTATCGGCTCGTCCTTGACGTCAGACTTCGTCGTCGGGTCGAAGTACGGCTCGGGAAGCTTCGCCGCCATGACCTTCTCGACTGGGAGAGCGACCTCTCCCCTGGAGGCCCTCTCCATGAGGCTCCCGTAGAGGTATCCTCTTACGACGCATTCGACCATGATCATGTCCATCTTCTTCACGACCATGGTGTCCTCCGACTCCAGCCTGACCATGTGGTTCGGGACGCCGAGCGTCTCGAAGAGGTAGGCGCCGATCTTGCAGAGCGCCTCCCCCTTCCGGGGTATCGAGGTAGGGAGGATCACGTCGAATGCCGACACCCTGTCCGTGAAGTGGAACAGCAGGTGGTCCCGGTCGAGCTCGTAGATGTCCTTGACCTTGCCCGATCGGACGAACCTTCCGGGAGGCTTCACTTCCAAGCGTCCCTCATCCTATGGAGGCTGGAGGAGACAGAGTTGTCTCCTAGGGCGAGGATCTCCGCAGCGAGGATGCCCGCGTTCCGCGCGTTGTCGACCCCTACGCATG
>JASHVT010000116.1 GCA_030039515.1 Nitrososphaerales archaeon | reverse complement strand
AGCCCGCGCCTCTTGGGCCGTCTCCGCTGCGAAGTCTTATACAATCCCTCGGGCCGATGACAAACAAACAATGAAGATGTTCTTGGAGGGCGGCTGGTCGGACTCCGATAGCGGCGAGACCTTCGAGGTCCGCAACCCCGCCACAGGGAAGGCTGTCGATTCGGTCCCAAAGGGGGGCAGAAGCGACGCGCGCCGGGCCATCGACGCGGCCCAGGAAGCTTACAAGGTATGGTCCGAGAAGCCGGCCATAGAGAGGTCGAGGGTGCTGCTCCGGATCGCGGAGCTGGTCCGGACGAGCGCAGAAGAGCTCGCGAGAGGACTGACCCTCGAGCAGGGCAAGCCCATAGGCGAGTCAAGGAGCGAGATCGGCTCCTTCGCGAGCACATTCGAGTACTACGCGGGGCTCGTCGGGAGGGAGAGGGGGGCACAGACTCCGCTGTCCACGGGGGAGGGCTTCTTCATAGTGACCAAGAGGCCCCTGGGCGTGGTCGGGGCGATCCTTCCTTGGAACTACCCTGTATCGTTGATGGGGTGGAAGGTGGCGCCGGGGCTCGCGGCTGGCGACACGTTCGTGGTGAAGCCGGCGAGCACCACGCCGCTCTCTGACCTCAGCGTCGTCAGCCTGATGCAGAGCGCCGGACTCCCGCGGGGCGCGGTCAACGTGGTGACCGGGCCTGGGGCCGTCGTAGGAGAGGAGATGCTCGACAGCCCCAAGGTGGCGAAGATCGCCTTCACCGGAGAGACTGCCACGGGGAAGAGGATCATGGAGCGTTCGGCAGGGACAGTGAAGCGGCTGACTCTCGAGCTGGGAGGGTCAGACCCCATGATAGTCTGCGACGACGCCGACATCACCCTAGCGGTCGAAGGAGCGACGTGGGGGAGGTTCAGGAACTGTGGCCAGTCGTGCACGGCGGTGAAGAGGCTCTTCGTTTTCGAGAAGATAGCTGAACAGTTCGAGAAGCTGCTAGTGGAGAGGGTGGAGGCCATCAAAGTGGGAGATGGCCTGGCGGCGGGGACGCACATGGGGCCCGTGCATACCATGGATCAGAGGTCGAAGGTGGAGTCGATGGTGGAGGACGCGGAGAACAGAGGCGCTGAAGCTCTGGTCAAGGGCGGGATGCCCGAGGACGAGAGCCTCAGGAGTGGAAGCTTCTTCATGCCCTCGGTGCTCAAGGACGTGGACTACGAGGCGAGGATAGCGAAGGAAGAGTGCTTCGGCCCGGCGCTCCCGGTCTTCGTGGTGAAGGACCTCGAGGAGGCGATAGAGAGGGCCAACGACACGGTGTACGGCCTCGGGTCTTCGATCTGGACGAAGGACATCGAGAGGGCGTACCGGGCCTCGGAGAGGCTCGAGGCAGGGACGACCTGGGTGAACTCGCCACCCATCTCCAGGGCCGAGGTCCCGTTCGGGGGCTTCAAGCAGAGCGGTTTCGGAAGGGAACTCGGCGTGGAAGGGCTAGACCACTACTACGAGACGAAGAGCATCCAGGTCCTCGAATACTCGAAAGGAAAAAAGTGGTCGTTCCCCCTGTAGGCGGCTGTTTCAGACTTCCGGAGATGGAGGATGCGTTACAGAAACAGTTTTCGCAGCCAAACCTCTAAATATGGTGGAGGCTCGCGCAGGTTAGAGAATGGCTCAGTTCGCCAGGATAAAGCTGACCAGCACCAACCTGCCCGAGCTTGAAAGGGTGGCAGGAGACATCAGAGAGATAGCGGACAAGACAGGCGTGAAGGTGCGCGGGCCTCAGCCGCTTCCGACCAAGAAGCTCAGGATAACGACGCGGAAGGCGCCAACGGGCGAGGGGAGCCACACTTTCGACCACTGGCAGCTGAGGGTTCACCGGAGGATCCTTGACGTACAGCCCGACGACAGGACGATGAGACAGATAACCAAGCTCAGGATCCCCGACGACGTGAAGGTAGAGCTTATCCTTACTTCCTAGTTCTGGGTCTTGACCCAGTCGATCGTTCGTTGGAGGCCCTGCTCTAGGGTCAGCTCGTGCCTGTAGTCCAGGACAGTCTTGACGCGCTCCAATGATGGGTAGCTGATCTGGGGGACCACCTCAAGTTCGCTCCTAGGCGGAGCGAGCTCGAGCTTCGACTTCGAGCCGGTCAGGCTCTTGACGGTCTCCGCCAGCTCTCTGATGGAGACGGGTCTCTCTCCCCCGAAGTTGAACGCTTTGCCTATCGCATTGTCGTTCTGCAGGATCGTGAGGGCCAGCTTCGCGAAGTTGACGGCGTGAGAGGGGCTCGTCGTGTCCTTCCCTCCGTTGAAGAGAGTCAGGGGTTCGTCCTTCAGGCAGGCCCTGATGAAGCGTATGGTGGCCCTGGAAGGCTGGTCGTACTCGCCGAAGAGGAGCCAGCTCCTCGTCAGAGCCACGGGGAGCGACTTCGTCTTGTGGAATGAGTTTGCCAGGTTCTCGACTATCACCTTGGAATAGTCGTAGGGGACTCGCGGGTCGAACGGGGTGTCCTCGGTCACAGGGTTGGAGCTGGGCGCGCCGTACACGTTCGCGCTGGACGTGCAGAGTATCCTGGAGACGCCCTTCCTCCTCGCGAGCTCCAGCATGTTCAGCGTCCCCACGCAGTTGACGTCGAAGCAGAGCTTCGGGTCCTCTATCGTCTTCTTGATCTCGGTTATCGCGGCCATGTGGACTATCGCGTCGAAGTCGAGGGAGGCGAGCCTCTCGAGAACGAAGCTTTTGTCGAGGAGGTTCCCCGAGTGTTCCCATCCAGAAAGGTCTGTCGGGACCGTCTCCACACCCTTCGACTTGAAGTAAGAGACCAGATTCCTGCCGACCATCCCTGAGGCGCCGGTGACGAGGACCTTCATCGTCTTCTTCGCGCCCGCTGGATTCTATTTAAGCAGACAAGCGAGCTGCTTCGCCCTTCATCTGACGGACCAGGTCGGGCTCCACGACGCCGTATCCGACTGATTCCGCTCCGTCGCGGAGTGTGAAAGGGAGTCGCGACACATAGTACGGCACCTCGAACCCGTTCGCAGCGGGCTCGCCCAGGTCGAACGCCTTGGTCCATTCGCCGCCCTTGAGCTCGTAACAGAGTACCCTCACCACCTTGCGCTCGCCGAACCCGCCACCGCGCCCGCCCGCGGCGAGTGACCCCTCCGATATCTTCAGGAGGAAGACGCAGTTGTCAGGGGACGTCGGGCGGAGGTCGACGTCCTTCTCCGCTATCATTATGACCCTCGAACCAGACGAGAGGATGGAAGCGATGTCGTCCGCGTCGGGCATCAGGACTCTAGGAAGTAGCTAGACCGTATAAAAGGAGCGGAGCGTCAGCAGGCTCAGAGCAGGCCAAGTCGTCGTGCGCGCTCCCGTCTGACAGTGTGTGCAACCTGAAGGCACGACCAGTCTCACGTGCGACTGTTCTGCAGGAACCGCCGCATCAGCATCACAGCGTCCTCAGTCAGCTTGCGCCCCGCAATCATCGCCTCGACTTCGCGCTCCGTGAAGTCTCGCGCGTCCTGGAGCTCCTCAGGGTCGGGCCTCAGGGCGGCGTCGCTCTCGGCCAGGAAGAGCGTGGTCCACTCGTGCTCGGTCAGCCGCCCATCCGTTATCGGAGGGACCAGGTACTTCCCCACCTGCCTGAGCCGGGCCTCGATCCCGAGCTCCTCCTTCAGTTCTCTCGCGCCAGCCGAGGGATAGTCTTCTCCCTTTTTCACGTGCCCGGTGCACGAAAGGGTCCACCTCCCCGGCTGCCAGAGGTCCGTCGCGCTCCGCTGCTGGAGGACGAGCCTGCCGTCCCTCCTTGCGACGATGACGGCCACTGCGCGGTGAAGCCTGCCTTCGTTCAGGCACTCCTCTATGGTCGCCTCGCCTACAACCACGTCGTGCTCGTCGACGACGTCCAACACCTCTGTCCCTGGCAGCCGCTTCGCCCCTACGAGCGGATGCAGAGCATCATCGCCTCAGCCTCCTCCTTGGTCGACAGGACCTGGACCTGGAGGTCCACGGCCTTTCTGCGCACGCGATACAGACGCTCGGACTGGACGTTCGCGTTCGCGTTGAAGGAAAGCACGAAGGAGACCTTCCCCGCCGAGATCGAAGAGGTCGCGGCCTCGAAGTCCCTCGACGAGGACTCATCGGAGAGCGCCTTGACCTCGATCCCCAGCTCCCTGAATCCGGAGAACAGGTCTTCATACGTTTTCGGGTCCTGCCACTGTTCAAGGAGCATCAGCCCCTCGTCCCCCTTCTTCGGGATCTTGTGCCCGGTCGCCTTCAGCGCCAGACCGAGAGCCTCCGCGAACGTCTCTCCGAAGCACGCGACCTCGCCGGTCGACCTCATCTCTACCCCGAGCTTGGGGTCTGCGCCGTCCATCTGCAGGAACGAGAACTGCGGAACCTTCACCGCGAAGCGACGCGGCTCTTCCACGTCGGTCTTCCTCTTGAGGGAGCCTCCCAGCACCGCAGGCGCGACGACGTCGAGGAGGTTCACTCCTGTGGCCTTGCAGACGAAGGGGAGCGACCTGGACGCGCGGAGGTTGCACTCGATGACGTACACCGAGGCACCGCGGACCAGGAACTGGATGTTGAGCGGGCCCCTCGCCTTCAGCTCTCTGGCGATGCTCCTGGTGTAGACCTTGATCTTCTCCTTCGCAGCCTTGGTTATCGAAATCGTGGGGATGGACATGATGGCGTCGCCGGAGTGTATCCCGGCGTTCTGCACGTGTTCCATTATGGCGCCTATGACCGTGCTGTTGCCGTCGGAGACTGCGTCGACCTCCACCTCACGCGCGTTGTCTATGAACTCGCTCACGGTGACGGGATAGTCGGGGTTGACTCTCGCGGCCTTGGTGATGAAGGTCTCGAGGTCGGCCTGGTCCCATACCACCCTCATCGCCGAGCCGCTCAAGACATGAGACGGCCTGACTACCGCGGGATAGCCCACTCGCGTGCAGAAGGCCGCCGCCTCGGCCGAAGACCTGAACGAGCCCCAGGCTGGCTGAGGTATCCCGAGCCTGTCAAGCAGCGCGCTGAACTTGTTCCTGTCCTCGGCCATCTCCACCGACTGGGACGAGGTGCCGAGGATCCTCACCCCCCTCCTCTCCAGTCCTTCGGCGAGGTCGTTCGGGGTCTGGCCGCCGACGCAGAGGACCATCCCCTCGGGCTCTTCCCTCTCATAAATCGCGAGGAGTCTCTCGATCGTCAGCTCCTCGAAGTAGAGCCTGTCGCTCATGTCGAAGTCGGTGGAGACGGTCTCCGGGTTGCAGTTCACCACCACGACCTCGTCGACGCCGTTCTCCTTCAACGCCCAGGCCATGTTCATCGTCCCCCAGTCGAACTCGACAGAGCTCCCTATCCTGTACGGGCCCGCGCCGACCACGATCGCCTTGCGCCTCGAGGTGGGCGGGGCTTCGTCGACCGCCCCGTCGTACGTCTGGTAGAGGTAGTTGGTCCTTGAGGGCCACTCGGCCGCCAGCGTGTCGATGACCTTGGCTACGGGCGCGATCCCCAGCCTCGCCCTCGCCTCCCTCACCCTGTCCTCGTCGAGGCCGAGGAGGCCGCCGAGCTGCCTGTCGGTGAAGCCGAGCTTCTTCGCCTCCACGAGCGTCTCTCTCGCAGGGGCCGCTCCCTGGGGCATCCCCTCGACCCTCGCGTGGAAGTCTGCTATGTTCTTGAGTTTCGAGATGAACCAGGGGTCCACCTCGCTCCTCGCCGCGATCTGATCCTCGTCGATGCCTGCCCTTATCGCGTCGACCAGGTCGAACGTTACCGTGTCGCTGGGCTTCTCCAGCCTGCGCAGGCACTCCGCTCTGTCGGGAACCGGGGCTCCTCCTCTTATCACGCCCTGCTGCGGGGGATTCGCCATCCTCGCCGCCTTCTGTATGGCCTCCTCGAACCCTCTACCGATTGCCATCACCTCGCCTATCGACTTCATCGAGGTCCCTATGGTCCTCGAGGCCCCGTCGAACTTCACCGTGTCCCAGCGCGGCATCTTGACCACGAGGTAGTCGAGGGAGGGCTCGAAGAGCGCGGTCGTCACCCCCGAGACCTTGTTCTTCAGCTCAGTCAGGAGGTAGCCCAGCGCGAGCTTGGTCGCGACATAGGCGAGGGGGTAGCCGGTCGCCTTCGAAGCCAAGGCGGAGGACCTGGAGAGCCTGGCGTTGATCTCAATGGCCGCGTACCTTTCAGAGCCGGGGTGAAGGGCGAACTGGATGTTGCACTCGCCGACTATGCCGCAGGTGCTCGCGGCCCTTAGGGACGCGGTCCTGAGCATGTGATACTCGGCGTTGTCTAGAGTCTGAGAGGGAGCGACGACCACGTTGTCCCCCGTGTGGACCCTCATTCCGAGCATGTTCTCCATGTTGCAGACCGTCTCGCCGTTCCCCTCCCTGTCTCTCATTATCTCATACTCGATCTGCTTCCATCCTCCGAGGTACTCCTCGACCAGGACCTGGTGCGTGAGAGAGCTGTTCAGGCCCCTCTCGACGATGGCGCGGAGCTCGACGGGGTCCCTGGCAACTCCTCCCCCCTTTCCTCCCAGGGTGTACGCGACCCTGATTATGACCGGGAACCCCAGCTCGTGAGCGACCCTCTCGGCCTCTTCGATGGAGTAGACCGCGGTGCTCTTTGGCACAGGTATCCCAGCGCCGATCATCGTCTGCTTGAAGAGGTCCCTGTCCTCTGTGAGCTGGATGCCGCGGATCGGCGTGCCCAGGACCTTTACTCCATATTTCTCCAGCACCCCCTTCTCGAAGAGCTCGATGCCGCAGTTGAGGGCGGTCTGTCCGCCGAAGCTCAGCAGGATCGAGTCCGGCCTCTCCTCCTCTATCACGTCAGTGACAGACTCGAGCGAGATGGGGACGAAGCGGATCCTGTTGGAGAACTGGGGGCTGGTCTGGATCGTCGCTATGTTTGGGTTGACGAGGACGGACTCCACGCCTTCTTCCTTCAGGGCCTTGAGGCACTGGCTGCCGGAGTAGTCGAACTTGCGGCTGGTCTACCAGCTCTCGCCTGCTTCTCCGACCTTTATCGCCCCGCTCCCGATCACTATCGCCTTTTTCACTTGCTCATGCTTCGAATAGGTTCACCCCTGAACCGGAACCCTTGGGCTGACTCCGCGAATTGGTCGAAGACGAAGTTCGCGTCCATCGGTCCCGGTGTCGCCTCGGGGTGGAACTGGACAGCGATGCATGGTCTCCTGGCGTGGTAAACGCCCTCTATGGTACCGTCGTCGGCGTTGACGAACCATGTCTTGAGCTCGGTCTTGGCCATGGACTTCGGGTCTATCGCGTACCCGTGGTTCTGG
>JASHVT010000115.1 GCA_030039515.1 Nitrososphaerales archaeon | reverse complement strand
CAGTTCTCTTCTTCATTAGCGTCGATCAGCTCGATCGCGCCCTGGTCGACCAGGTCGCGCCATGATTGCTGTCCTGAGGACACTCTCTCGATCAGGTCCATTGTCAGGGCAGGCCTCCCGCTCTCGACGAGTATCAGCGGCTTCAGCACCCGGCCCGAGCTCAGGCTGATGTACAGCCTAGGGTAAGCCTTCTCGTTCAGCGGGGCGACGTACAGGACGCTCGCGCTAGGATTGATCTGCCCTTCCCTCCTCAGCTTCCTGAAGGCCTTCGCGAGCCTCTCTCCGTCGTCCACGTAGCCGAGGAACCTCCCGTCCATGAAGACCCTGCATCCCTCAAGCTGCAGCTTGGCCTCGGCGTCTCGGATCTGCCTGGCACCCAGCTCCCAGAGCCTCTCCTCTACCTCTTGGGAGGGGACGCTCACGGAGATGATCGCGGAGAGCGCGAGGTTCTTGACCAGGCCACAGTTTACGCCTTCCGGTGTCTCCGAGGGACAGATCCTGCCGAAGTGCGTGGCGTGGAGGTCGCGCGCCTCGAAGTTCGGCTGGCTCCTGCTCAGGGGCGACTGTACGCGGCGCAGATGGCTCAGCGTGCTCAGGTAGTTGGTCCGGTCGAGCAGCTGCGTGACGCCGACCTTGCCCCTGCCCCAGTTTCCTGTCGCGATGGCGTTGTTCAGCTTGTCGGTGATTATCCCCGTCCTTATCGCCGCGCCGACCACGTTGCCGCCGCGCTTCTGGCCCGTCCTTTCGAGCTGGTACTTCATGTCCCTGACCAGGTTCC
This sequence comes from Nitrososphaerales archaeon, assembly GCA_030039515.1. Classification (GTDB taxonomy): domain Archaea; phylum Thermoproteota; class Nitrososphaeria; order Nitrososphaerales; family Gagatemarchaeaceae; genus UBA183. Next base: position 3,785 of record JASHVT010000115.1, on the reverse strand, counting down.
TGAACGCGGTCCTGAACAGGTCTGCGAGCATCTGGCCGGCGAACTTTATCACCTTGTTGCCGTAGTGGTCCTTGTCGTCCGCCTCAGTCCAGCCGAGCCTCAGCTCCAGGAGCTTGCATACCGCCTCTCCAAGGAACATCGACTTGTCGAAGCGCTTGTCGTCCGTCTTGCCTAGGTGCGGGAGGAGCCCCCAGTCCAGCATGGAGAGCGCCCTCTTGACCCTGAACTCTTCCAGCATGCCATGGGCGACCCTGTTGCCGATGTACACTAGCGAGTCCTTCTCCGTCGGCCCCTCGCTCGCCTTCTCGAAGGAGACCTCGAGGAGGTCCTGGATCTCGGGCTTTGGCGACACCGCGTCGGCGATCTCTTTGTCTGACTTCAGGCCGAGAGCCCGCATCACCACCACGAACGGGAGGTCTACCGGGCAGCTCGGGACCTTGACGTTTATCGCGCCGTCCTGCTTGAGCGTCGCTTCGAGCTTCGACCTGTACCCGACCACCGACGAATAGACCCTAGCCTTGTAGGTCGTCGCTCCCGACGCCTTCTCGGCGTCGACGAGGATCTTGTTGGGCGAGAGGTCTTCGAGGCCGACTATCACTCTCTCCGCGCCGTGTATGATGAAGTATCCTCCCGGGTCGTTAGGGTCCTCGCCCGCCTCGATCAGCAGGTCCCTGCTCCTGTTCGAGAGCTGACACAGCTCTGACTTCACCATAACAGGCAGGTCCCCTATCTGCTGCCTGGTGGTGTCCCGAGGGAGGCCCTCCTCCTCGATCGTCATTTCGAGGAATATCGGGGCCGAATAAGTGAGGTTCCTCAGCCTCGCCTCCATCGGCAGGATGGAGCTCACAGAGCCGTCGATCTCCACGACCCTCGGCGGGCCTATGTTGACCCTCCCGAACCTGATCTTGTACGGCGTCGAAGCCGTCTCTACCTCTACCTCGCCTATCTCGTCGATTATGTTCTGCAGGCCCTTCGTGACGAACTCGTTGTAGCTGTTGAGGTGCTGCCTTGCGACGCCCTCTCTCTCCAGCAGGTCCCTGAGGATGACCCAGGAGTTCGAGGTCGGCGGGGACGCCTTGCTCAAGCTTAGCCCTCCACCACGTACCTGTAGTACAGGCTCGAGCCCGCGGTCTCGCTTGGCCTGGTTATCCTCACCAGGTCTCCGGGCTTCGCCCCGATTTCCTTCGCTATCGGGTCCGTGTTCAGGATGAAGGGGAACTGGGATGCCGAGGCGTTGTTCCTGGCCAGCACCTGGGTCGCCTCCTCCTTCGTGAGCAACTCGTGCTTCGGGATCAGGAAGTGCGTGCTTATCTTGAAAGGAGGGACCTCGCTCTCCGCCTTCTTCCTTCTAGCGGGCTTCTTGGCGGGAGCTATTTCGCACTACCCCCATTGACAATACAGACTGAGTATGAACAACAATGCACGGCCCAGGGTCCGATGAAAGCCGTTTTTTACAGGTTTTTTAGGCTTTCTGTGAAGCTTTGACTCTCTGTCCGTTATCAGACCCGTAGATGGGCGTGCCCTCCTCCGGGCGCTGCACCATCCTGCTGAACTCTTGATAGATCCTCCGCGTGAGAGGGCCGGCACCGCCGTCGCCGACCTTGAGCCCGCCGATGGACCCTACGGCTACCACCTCGGCCTTCGTCCCCACGAGGAAGACCTCGTCGGCCGTGGAAAGGTCGAAGGGCGTGACGTCCCTCTCTTGGACGTCGATCCCCAGGTCAAGGCAGAGCCTCACGACCCTGGACCTCGTGATGCCGTGCAGTATCCCGGCGCCCGAGGACGGAGTCGAGACCTTGCCCTTCTTGACGATGAAGACGTTGCTGACGCTCGCCTCAGAGACGAAGCCCCGGTGGTCCAGCATGATGCAGTCGTCCGCACCCGCCGCGTTCGCTTCGATCTTCGCGAGGATGCTGTTCATGTAGTTGAGCGACTTTATCTCGTGAGACGTGGCGTCGACGGCGTCTCTCCTCACGGATGAGGTGATCAGCCTAACGACCTTGGGCTCCCTCGGCCCCAGGGTCGAAGCCATGGGCTCTGCTATGATGAATATGGTCGGCGCCTTGCAGAGGGAAGGGTCCACCCCCAAGTCTCCTGTGCCCCTGGTCACCACGAGCCTGATGTAGGCGTCTTTGAGTCGGTTCCTCCTCAGCGTCTCAAGGATCGCTTGGGTCATCTGTTCTTTCGACATCGGGAGCTGCAGGTGGATGCTCCTCGCCGAGTCGTAGAGCCTGTCCACGTGGTCGACCAGTCTGAAGACGCTCCCGGAGTACGCCCTTATGCCCTCGAAGACCCCGTCTCCGTACAGGAGCCCGTGGTCGAAGACCGACACTACGGCCTTGGACTTCTCGACGAAGCTCCCGTCAAGATAGATCAGCGGTTCCTTCTCCATCGAGCCCGCATCGCCGACTCAGATGTTAAAACCGTTTCTTCAGCGTCCCGTGGAGAGGAGCTTGGCGTAGACGTAAGGAAGGACCCCGCCGTGCTCGATGTACTGCATCTCGGTGTTGTTGTCCACCCTGACCAGCGCCTTGAAGGTCTTCTTCCCTCCGTCGCCCGTGGCGACGACGTCCGCCTGCTGTCTGGGCCCGTGAAGGTCTGAGATCCCCGTTATCTCGAACGTCTCCTTCCCGGTCAGCCCGAGGGGCTTGACGCCCTTGCCTTCCTCGAACTGAAGCGGGAGGACGCCCATGGCGACGAGGTTGCTCCTATGGATCCTCTCGAAGGTCTCGGCCAGCACCGCCCTGACGCCGAGGAGCTTCGGCGCCTTCGCCGCCCAGTCCCGAGAGCTCCCTGCCCCGTACTGCTTCCCAGCGAGGACCACCAAGGGAACGTTCTCCGAGCGATATCTGACCGCGGCGTCATAGATGGTCATCAACTCTCCGCTTGGCAGGTGCGTGGTGTATCCGCCCTCTTTGCCCTGGGCAAGGAGGTTCCTCAGCCTGATGTTGCTGAACCCTCCGCGGACCATGACCTCGTGGTTTCCTCTCCTGCTACCGTAGGTCGAGAGGCTCAGGAGGTCGACGCCGTCCTTCCGAAGATACTCGCCCGCCGGGCTCCCGACTGGGATGGTGCCGGCTGGAGATATGTGGTCCGTCGTCACCTTGTCTTCCAGCACTGCGAGCGCCCTGGCTCCGACGATGTCCCTCTTCGAGGTCGACTTGCCGGCCTCCTCGAACCAGTCGGGCTTGCGGATGTACGTGGAGGAGGCCTCCCAATGGTAGTTGTCGTCGACGAACGAGGTGAGCTTCTCCCACCTCTCGTCGCCTTTCATCGCGTCGGCGTACTTCGTAGAGAACAGATCCGGGGACAGCGACTTGTCCACAGTCGACCTCACCTCGTCCATGGACGGCCAGAGGTCCCTAAGGTACACGGGGCGACCCCCAGGTCCCACCCCGAGAGGGTCCGACGCGAAGTCGATGTCGATCCTCCCGGCGATTCCGTAGGCCACGACCAACATCGGGGACATGAGGAACGAGCCCTTGACGAGGGGGTGGATCCTGCCGTCGAAGTTGCGGTTCCCTGACAAGACGGCTATCGAATAGACGTCGCCGCTCGTGATCGCCCTTTCAACCTCGGGAGCGAGCGGACCGCTGTTGCCGATGCAGTTGTGGACCGCTACCGTCCCGGCCACGAAGGCGTGGATACCTCCTACGGACAGGTCGTAGACCCTCCGCTCGCCAACGCCCTTCCTCCCCACCACCTTGAGCGACATGGATGGGGATGACAACGACCCCTTCTCTACAGGATGGCGTCGCGCACCCCCTGACTCGTCTTGCATCGGA
>JASHVT010000114.1 GCA_030039515.1 Nitrososphaerales archaeon | reverse complement strand
ATGCAGGATGCCGCTGCAGACCGCCAGCAGGGCCAGCATAGGGAAGGCCCTCTCGAGCCTCCAGTTCTATCATGCCGCCAGGACGGGCCTGCTCGTCCCGTGGAAGCCCACCTTGGTCGAGCGCGTGAAGGACAGGAACGAGCTGCTGATGGCGGACAGGGGCGGGCTGGTCTTCGAGCCGAAGGCGGGCCTCTACGAAGGCGTGGGCGAGCTCGACTTTTCGAGCCTCTATCCGAGCATCATGCTGACGAAGAACATCTCCGCGGAGACGGTCAGGTGCCCCTGCTGCCCGGACTCTGTCGACAGGGTGCCGGAGCTGGGCTGGAACGTCTGCGAAAGGCGGAGAGGGATAGTGCCCCTCGCGCTCGAGATAGTCGTCGAAAAGAAAGCAGGATACAAGGAGCTGAAAAGCCGGGCGAAAGAGGAGGACCGCTCCAGATACGAGGCGAGGCAGGCGGTCTTGAAATGGATCGGGGTCTGCTCGTTCGGGTACCTAGGATACAACAACGCGAAGTTCGGCCGCATAGACGCGCACATAGCCGTATGCGCGTGGGACAGGAAAATACTGATGGACGCGACCAGGACGGCGGAGGGGAACGGCTTCGAAGTCGTCCACGGCATCGTCGACTCACTCTGGCTCTGGAGGCCAGGAGCGCGCAGGGAAGACTATCTCGCGCTGAAGTCGAGGATCGAGCACAGAACCGGCTTCCCACTTTCTTTCGAAGGCCTCTACAAATGGATCGCGTTCCTTCCATCGAAGGTCAACGCGCAACTGCCGGTCCTTAACAGATACTTCGGCGTCTACGAGCGCGACAACAAGTTGAAGGTCCGGGGGATAGAAGCGAGGCGCCACGATACGCCTGTGGAGTTCCGTCGATGCCAGATGGAGATGCTGAATGCCTTGGCTCAGGCAGACTCGGTCGCCGAAGCGAGAGCCATGGTCCCCTCTTGCGTCGGCATCTTCCTCAAGCATGCGGAGGCCATCGAGAGGCACGAGACGCCGGCGCCTGACCTGGCTTTTACTACCGACCTCTCCAAGGCCCCGGAGGAATACACCAGCATGACCGTGCAGCGCGCGGCCATGAGCCAACTGGTCGAGGAAGGCGTCAAGCTTCACGCGGGGGAAGGAGTACGATATGTCGTAACCGATTATGACGGCAAGGGACCGGGGAGGGCGACTCCCTTGGATGCCATGGAAGATGACACCACGTACGATTCGACGAGATACGTGGAGCTCTTGGCCATGACGTGCTCATCCGTGCTGCAACCGTTCGACCCACGGTGCACCGCGCAAGGACTGCTCTCGACTCTGGAGGGCCGCAAGACGAACACAATAGGATAAACACACGGCGAACGTTTAACGAGTGCGCACGGTCCAGCCAAGCCGTGAAGTATACCACTCTTGGAGCGACTGATCTGAAGGTTTCGAGGCTGTGCATAGGCTGCATGAGCTTCGGCGGAGCAGACGCCAAAGGGTTCGAGTGGACCGTCGGCTATGAAGACGCCAAGCGGATAATCGACAAAGCCATCGACTTGGGCATCAACTTCTTCGACACCGCTGACGTGTATTCGAACGGGAAGTCGGAGGACATAGTAGGGAAGGCGCTCGAAGGGAGGAGGGATGACGTCGTCCTCGCGACAAAGGTGGGCCTCCCCACGGGGAGCGGCCCTAACGACAAGGGCCTCGGAAGTGAGCACATCAAAAAGAACCTGGGGAGGTCCTTGAGGCTGCTACGCACGGACAGGGTCGACCTCTATCAAATCCACCGATGGGACTACGAAACGCCCATAGCTCAGGTCCTGAAGACGCTCACCCAAGCGGTGAAGGACGGATACGTGGACAACATCGGCGCGTCTAGCATGTGGGCCAGACAGCTGGCTCAGGCGCTCCACACGAGCGAGAGGCTTGGTCTTGAGAGGTTCAAGACGATGCAGAATCACTACAATCTCGTCTACAGAGAAGAGGAACGAGAGATGATCCCTTTGTGCGCGGACGAAGGGATTCCGCTCATGCCTTGGAGTCCGCTGGGAAGGGGATTCCTCACTGGCAAGTACAAGCGCGGGGTGGCGCCGAGGACCTCGAGGTACAAGGCCGACCTCTACCTCAGCGGCAGGTACTTCAAGCCCGAGGACTTCGACGTGGTCGAGCGTCTGGTCGAAGTCGCCGACGGCAAGGGCGTGAAGCCAGCGCAGGTGGCGCTTGCGTGGCTTTTGAGCAAGAAGCCCGTCGCATCGCCTATCGTTGGCCCCACACGTGTCGAGCAGTTGGAGGAGCTGGTAGGAGCGGTGGACGTGAAACTAGGCGCAGACGACACGAGGGCGCTCGAGGAGCCGTACAGGCCTCACCCCGTCCTCGGTCATCAGTGAGCCTTCGGCTCCACTGGTCATCGCTTCAAAGATTAAAAATCGAGTCAGGTCGTGGAGACTCGGGCCACGGTAGCTCAGCCTGGTTAGAGGACTGACAACCAAAGCACCGCCTTGGTATGAAGCACAAAGAGGCGGGGGCCGCGAGATCGAATCTCGCCCGTGGCTCTCTCCAACGCGCGCAGGAAGCACCTTTCCGGTTCGGGGTTCTCTCCATGCGAGGAAGAAATTCAGACTTCGGAGCCTTCAGTTCCGCGAGTCTTTTAACCCCTGTCTGACGGCTCCTGAATGGATGCCGGGGTAGCACAGCTTGGCCTATTGCGCCGGGCACGCTCGAGTGGGCGTAACTCATAATCCAAGCTAAGATGCGAAATCCGGAGAGGATGCGGATCCCGGAGACCGCGGGCTCGAATCCCGCCCCCGGCACTCCTGAAGCGTCCGACGAGCTCGCACTGAATGGCGAATGTCAATCTGTCCGACGTTCGACTCACTTAGCAACGCTTATTATTCGACTCGAGAGTCGAAAGCCAAGTTGATCGCGCTCGACCTGAACGGCTATTACAACTTCCTAAGCACCGCCATGATCATACTGTTCGTCATCGGGCTCGTGATCATCTTCGTCTACGAGTACGAGGCGCTCAGACGAACAAAGTCCTAGCTTCGGCTCCTTATCCTCTCTATTACGGTGCGTCCCGACACTTCAAGGACGTGGCCGCCCGTCCTTGTCGGCTTGACGACGGCGCCTGCTATCCGGAGCCGCTCTCCAGGTTGGAAGCCGTCGACCTTGCCTGCAAGACCCCTCCATGCGACGAGCTTGATTTCATCCGTGTCGTCACCTATCACTAGCTCTCCTTTCTTTGCCGTCGAGCCGTCCTTTAGGTTCACCTCGTCGACCGTCCCGCGCGAGAGAGCGATCACCTCGACCACTATGCGCGACTCGTCTACCTTGGCGTCTTTCAGTTTCGTCGCCAGTTCTTCCATGCTCGGGAAGGCGCCGTCATCAATCAGTTGAATCGAGTCAGGGCCAGAGCAGAGGAGCCTTCCGTCTAGCTCAGACTCGTATGCCACGACGATGGCGTTCCCGACGCTCAGAGAAACAGCCTGCCCTGAGGACTCGACCTCGACCATCTTCCTGCCCCTGTCCAGGCCGAGTATGTCGGTGGCGTTCGACCTACGCTCGACCGAGACTATCCTCATCTCCATCTTCTCGTTGTTCAGACCTCTCAGGAATTCGCTGCCTGCATCCCCATGGATTTCGAAGTCCCCGCCCGCAGAGCGCCTCGACCTGACGTTCGTGACCACCACGCGCTGTCCCCTCTTGAGCTCGGGCTTGCTAGCGGGGCTCCAGATCACCACCCTCAGCTCCCCCTTCCCGTCACCGCGGGCCACGCCGAACTGGAATAACGAACCAGGGCTACCATCGGACCTGACGAATTCACTGAATCTGGGTTCCGAAGAGACGACGACGTCCACGGCCGCGTAGGGCCTCTCCTGCGAGACTGCCGCAAGCTTCTCCGTGACCGCCGCCAAAGGTGGCAGCTTCGCCGAGATCTTCTCGTCATCGACCACTTCGACGTCGCCGCGCTTCCCAAGGTTAAGGGTCGGCTTCCCGTCCAAGCCCTGCTTCACGTACCCGTTCCTCACCCTTACGACCGAGTCGACCTTGGGAGAAATCTTTGCGACTTCGTCGGCCTTCTCGTCCCAGGCGGTCAGCTTTACCTGGTTCGGGCCGTCGAAGAGAACCAGCCTCTTGTACTTCCCCGTGCCCCCGTCCTTTTTGTCGAAAGTGGCCTCCGGGTACGTAGCCAGCACCCTCGAGACCACCGTGACATCATTCGCGCCCGCGTAGAGGTCTTTGATTGTAAGGTCGGAAGAGAGCTCGTCCTTGCGCAGAGAGACGCCTAGCTCACCCGCGACGAGAAACAACGCGCCCTGATTCGTAAGATAACCCGCTCCAACAGTCTCCTTCTTCCTCTCAATCCGGCGCATGAGCTCGTCTCTGTCAAGCTCAGGCCTGCTCTGCAGAAGCTCGCCTACCAGGGCCTCGAAGTCATACATGGCCTAGCCTTTCGCGCCCGCGTTAACTTCTGCGATCCCTTCCTCCAATATGTCGAGGCCCTCGTCCATCTCTTCCTCTGTGATGTTCAGAGGGGGGACCAGTCGTAGGGTGTTCCTCCCTGCGGTGATGACGAGCAAACCGTGTCTGAAGCAGTAGTCGATTATGCGTTTGGACTCCTCCTCGCCCCTTGCCTTTGTGCGCTTGTTCTTCACGATTTCAACTCCGATGAAGAGTCCCATGCCTCTGACGTCGCCCACGATCTCATACCTGTTCATCATTTCGGCGAGCCTCTTCTTGGCCTTGCTTCCAACCCTGTTCGCGTTCTCCAGAAGTCTTTCAGACTTGATAACCTCCAACGTGGCTAGAGCCGCTTCGACGGCTACAGGGTTCGCGCCGAATGTGGACGCGTGCTGCCCCGGCTTCCAGCTCCGCATGATTTCCGCCTTCGCGACGACCGCGCCTAGAGGCAAGCCAGACGCGATTCCTTTCGCGACCATCACCACGTCTGGAACCACTCCAAAATGCTCGATCCCGAAGTACTTTCCCGTCCTCGCGATCCCCGTCTGGACCTCGTCACAGGCGAACAGGACTCCTTCCTTTCTTAGGAACTCCATTTTCTTGAAGTACTCTGGGGGAGGGACGACATAGCCCCCTTCCCCTTGGATAGGCTCGAAGAAATACGCCGCGATTTCCTCTGTCGGGACGAACTTCTCCAGATATTGCTCCTTGAAGTAGTCGATGCAATAGTAGTCGCATTCAGGGAACGTCTGTTTCCACGGGCACCTGTAGCAGTATGGGAACGGGAAGTGGACGACTTCAGGAACCAGGGGGAATGCTCCCTCCCTCTGCCTAGGCTTGCTAGCCGTGAGACTCAGCGCTCCCATCGTCCTGCCGTGGAAGGCGCCGGAGTGGGCGAGGAAAATCGGACGTCTGGTGTGGTTCCTAGTCAGCTTCATGGCCGCTTCGATGGCCTCCGCGCCGCTGTTCCCATAGTACACCATCTTCTGGAACTCTCCAGGGGTAATCCCCGTCAGCACGTCAGCTAGCTCGACGAAGTTCTCGTAATAGAAGTCCGTGTACGAATAGTGCAGGAACTTCCCCGCCTGCTCTCTGATGGCTTGGACGACCTTCGGATGTGTAGACCCGGTGCTCAGGACCGCTATTCCCGCCGCGAAGTCGATGAACTGGTTCCCGTCTACGTCCTTGACAAGAGACCCATGCGCGGATTCGACTACAAGGGGGTAGAAGCGGGACATCGATGGCGATATGAGTCTCTCAGTTTCTTTCACAATCGCAGAGGCCTTCGCGCCCGGTACCTTTCCGGTAACCTTCGCAAACTTCCTGGGCTTCATGAGAAACGCTCGCGTCTCGCCACACGCGGGCTAAAATACTTACTGGGGTACCGAGAGCTCTATTTCCAGGACAGGGAGGTTGAGCTGCCTTCCGTCCCTCGCTGTCACGTTCTCTCCGTCGATCGTGATGTTGGAGATCTGGACGTTGCTCATGAAGCGCTTCTTCAGCGTCTGGGCCACGTCGACTGACATGTTGATCGCCTCCCCTCTTGCCCTTAGGACGACCTTGTGGGCCCCCCCGTTGAACATCGTTATGCAGGCTGTGACGTAGTTCAGCAGAGGCTTGCTTTGGCCCACTATGACTGTCTTCCTTTCCTCAGACACGGCTGGGAGTTGAGCAGACGCTCGGGCTATAAACGCTCCTTTTCGCTCTCTTGGCCGCTCTCATCACAGCAGCAGTCACAGCAACACCCGCAACAACAGCACACTCTTGTCCACCCCCGAGACCGTATGCCGCCTCGGGTAGTTATTGACCACCTAGCTTCGGCGTCAGTATCCTTTGACCGTGAGCCCATAGTAGTCGAAGACCATCACACCATCGCTGTGCTGGAGGGCGTACTGGAACTCTGACTCGTACTGGCTGTAACTCGATGTCGCGAGGGCCTCCACCGACCCGATTATCCCGGGCTGAATCTCCGCCTGTTCTTGGGGCCACTGGTAGGTCTCGAATACCAGGAGGTCGGGTCTGAGAGTCGTATTGAAGTCATAGGTGGTCACAGCCGTCTGGCCGTGGAAGTTCTGTTGGAGCGTGCCCAACAAGGATTGTTGCACGCCTGCTGTCAGAGTCGACATGTCCAAGCTGACTCCGTCCTCGCTCAGGTTCAGGATTGACGTGGGGATAGATTGGCTGTCGTTCGTCAGGTAAAGCGCGAAGAATATCCGAAGGCTTTCGTTGTGGGCTTGATCTACGAATGACTGCAGCAACGGGGGAGAGAAGAGAAGCTTGCCGTTGTAGTACACTTGGAAGAATACCGTGTTGAATCCTTGACACGAGGCGAACCTCAGCATCGACGTGTATCCCGAGCCATTCACAATCCCGTTTCCCTGGTTGATGTAGAGTATGACTGGCTTCTGACTGACGGACGCGACGCAAGCTTGTTTCGCGTTCGCATAGCCGTAGGCGACTATGGCCGCGACGGAAGCTACTACAATGACTGAAACAAGGATCACCATCTTGGCGTTAGACCTCACCTTCCTGCCCTTCTTGCGGACCAATGGGCCGATGTTGATGACGATAGGATATAAGACGAGCTTCACGGGGCGGAAAACAGGGGTCGTCGGCTAGACCCACGGTCCGACCGGACCGCCGGGGCCAATCTGGTCTAGGCTTCAAGCCTCGGGCGCTTGAGATCGCTGGTTCAAATCCGGCCGACCCCACCATCTCTGTTGTGCTTGACGGGTTGAGTAGGCGAGTCAGAGACTTCTCGCAGGAGCACGCGCTCTGTGCTGCCATTGCTTCAGGTTTGAGGACCCAGTTCCTAGGAGGTGGAGGACTTGTCACTGGCGCGCCTTCGCGCCTGCAGTAGGCAGGCCGGACAAGTAGGGAAACAATTCTTCAGCAGTCCGGGGCTTGCCGTCCTCGAACACGATGCTCGGATACCATGTCGCGCCGAACGAGATGAGGCCCATCAGTATGGGAACCGTCCCCTTTCCCATCTTGGTCAGCCGCCACCGCACAATCTTCGGACTAGTCTGAACGACAACCGGTTCGATCATCCCATCATGTCGAAGCTCCTTCAGCCGGAGGGTGAGCACTCTGGGCGTCAGCCCGGGGATAGAGCGTAGAATCTGATTGAATCTGTCGACCTTTAGGAACCAGATGTCTCTGAGGATGAGCAGGGTCCACTTCTTGCCGAGGACGCCCATGCTGGTTCTGATGGGGCAGTTCACGAACGCGACTTTCGGGAGGATTGGTAGCTCTGACTGTCTGCCCCGCAAACTCTCTCAGTATACTATCGGTTCCTGCCCTACTTATCTAGTACCTTTTGTATAGTGGATGGTGTGAGCGGACGAGAGCCACGCCAGGGGTCGCGGGGAGAGAAAGGGAGGGAGGCGAGGTTCGGAGTGATCAGACAGACCATAATCATCGACGCGAGCCCCCTTGACGTCTACGAGGCCTACGTGAATCCGAAGAAACACGCCGCATTCACCGGAACCCGTACCACCGGCACCCCGAAGGTTGGAGGGAAGTTTACCGCGGGGGACGGATACATCAACGGGAAATACCTCAAGCTGGAGCCTGGAAGGAGGATAATGCATGAGTGGACCACTACCGAGTGGCCCGCCGACTATCCGCCGTCAATCCTCGAGCTCACGCTTCGGCAGAAAGATGGAGTGACCGAATTGACGATGGTCCATTCAAAGGTGCCCGCGGGGCAAATCGAGTACTACGCTGAAGGGTGGAGGAAGCACTACTGGGGCCCGATGAAGAAATACTTCGGCAAGGCTTCTATACAACAAGGAAGTGAGTAGGCTCGATGTATGTCAGCATAGGCATCCACCATCCAAAGCCCGGCAAGGAGCAAGCCATGACCGAGTCCATGATGAGGTTCGGTGGGGCTCAGCGCGGAAAGAGGGGCCTGATAACGGTCTTCGTCTGGAGAGACGACAAGACCGGTGCGCTCATTGGAACCGCCCTCTGGGACTCCAAGGCCGATTTCGACGCTGCGAGGCCAGACATGGAGAAGGCCTTAGAAGGGGTGGACTTCTCGACTCTCGAGCACTCGGCCGAAGCCTATCGAGGCTCGCCCGTCGGTTGGGCGTGACGCCTTCTCAACCGTAGGTTCGCTGTCGTGACGGCAGTGACAGGGCGGTAAGACCATCGCGGCGGAATTGGGGGCAGGAGTCGTTGGTCAACAAGCAACTCTGAAATATTGTAGTCGAGCGGGAGGTCGAGAACCCGATGGTCAATATCATCGGCCATGTCGACCTCGATTATTTCTATGCCCAGGTCGAAGAGGTGCAGAACCCGTCAATAAGAGGGAAGCCTGTAATAGTTTGCGTCTTCTCAGGCAGGACGGCCGAGAGCGGGGTCGTCAGTACAGCGAACTACAAGGCCAGGGAACTCGGAGTGTCCTCTGGGATGCCCATAGCGCTCGCGAAGAGGAAGCTCGCGAACGCCGAGCCGGTGGTGGTAAAGATGGATCACGAGAAATACGAGACAGTGTCTCAGAGGATAATGGGACTTGTAGAGGAGCAGGCGGACATCCTCGAGCAGACTGGCATCGACGAGGCCTTCATCGACATTGGCGCTTCAAGCGCTGGTGACTACGATCGAGCGGGGAAGACGGGCGAGGAGATCAAGGCAGCGATTCTCAGGGCCGAGCACCTGACCTGCTCGGTCGGGATTGGAAGGAGCAAGGCCGTTGCGAAGCTGGCCTCCGACATGTCGAAGCCCGGCGGCCTGCTTGTCGTGAAGCCTGGTGCAACAAGAGCTTTCCTCGGTCCGCTTCCCGCAAAGAGACTGTACGGCGTCGGCCCGAAGACCTCGGCCGTTCTGAAGGAAATCGGGATAGGAACAATCGGAGAGCTCTCTTCAGCCGATGCTGGTAAGCTTGTGAGTCGTCTGGGGAGGAACCTGGCGGCCTACCTCCTGGCCGCGTCCAAGGGCGAGGATGACGACCCAGTCACGCCGAACCTCGAACCCACGCAGTTCAGCAGGATTGTGACTCTCAAGCGGGACACGAGAGACCCCAACGAGGCGTTCGCACAGCTTTCGGAAGCGCTCGAAGACATTCAAAGGAAGCTCTACGAGTCGAAGAGGTCTTTTCGCACCGTCGCCGCGATAGGGATCCTGACGGACCTGAGTTCGCACACAAAGAGCAAAACCTTCGACGGCCCCACGAACGAGCCCGACGTTCTGAGGAAATGGGCGCTGAGCCTTCTGACCGACCTTGGCGACTCCGTGCCCAAGGAATTTAGGAGGGTTGGCCTTCGGGTCTCAGGTCTTGATGCCAGGAACCAGTCGTCCCTGTCAGACTTCGGCCTATCCGGGTTAGACAATGAACGAGGAACATGAAAGGCTCAGGAAGGAGCTCCCTGAATATTCGAAGTATGGTGCGAAGTTGGACCGTGCTATCGAACTGGTCCTCAGAGGAGGGATCAAGGAGATTCGCTTCCTCCCCAGCGGGAGAACCGTGCTCACCGCGGTGGGCCGGCTAGGCGACGAATTCATGGACCCCAAGAGGCCATATTGCTCGTGCAGCAACTTCTTCTTCGGATTCCTTGAGGGCAAAGAAGGCGTCTGCTACCATCTTCTTGGGTACGAGGTCGCTTCGAGAGTCAAGAGGGTCGATGCCGTCCAATTCAGCGACGAGGAATACATCCCATATGTCAGAGCCGTAATCGGCGACGTCTTCGATGTCTTGGAGGGAGGGGGTGGGTAAAGAGAGCCACGGGCGAGATTATCGTGCTTCCTCGGCATTTCGATCTCGCGACCCCCTGCTCTCTGTGGTGAACTTACAAGGCAGGTGCTCTAACCAGGCTGAGCTACCGTGGCACGCGCCACGCGGGGCTCGGCTCGCTTTATCACCTTTCTCGCGATGACGTCTCTAGAATCTACATCTGCAAGTCCGCTCCCGCGGAATACGTGGAAATGAGAGCGCCATGTCGTTGGCCACTCGACTAGCGAGATTTTAGCAGGCCGAAGATGCTATTCTGTGGGAAGAGGGATCAGGCACTCTTCACAAGTGCTGTAGGCCATTTGAAGCTGGTTCGTCTCGTCTAGCGCTGCTTCGCACCAGATACATGTCGGCAATGCCACTGATGGCACAGGCTCAATATATAAAATACAACAAAGAAATAATTGACTTTCTGCATATGACGAATTAAGCAGATTCAGTGCGTGATTTTGTGCATCCGGACGAGGTCCTTTTCGAATTGCTTGAGACTGGGTGGAACCTTGGTGTTGATTGGGTCTTTCAGCGCGAGCCCCTTCTCCCTTTTGGTCTTCCAGACCTGAGCGTTGAACTCGATTATACTCTCGCTCACTTTCTCTGAGACGTCGAATCGTTCCGACTTCGGCAACGACTCCAAGTGGATGCTCCTCGAACCATACTGCCTTCTCCAGATGTAGTCGGTTATGTGCGGAGTGATCGGAGCCAATAGAAGCAGAAGGCTCCTCACCACTCTGTGCAGGGTGTACCATGCCGCTTCCTGCTCGCCCTTGGTGGCTCCATCTCCGTACGCCCTGCCTTTCGCCATTTCGATGTAGTTCGAAGCGAACACATTCCAAAGGAACTCCCTGACCCTGGTCGACACAGTGAAAACGTCATAGTTCCCATAGGCCTTGGTGCAGTCCTCGATCAGTTTGCCAAGCTCGTTGAGCATCCATCTATCTGTCCAGGTGAGCTTCGCACGCTCGGGCACCGGGAAGGAGCTGATGAATCGGCAGGTATTCCAGAACTTCGTGAGCGACTTTCCCGCGCCTGCGATTCTCTCCTCGCTGTATCTGAAGTCGAAGCCCTGCCCCGCCTCCGAGGCGCCCCAGAACCTGAACGCGTCCGAACCGAACCTCGCTAGCATGGGCTCAGGGTCGACAACGTTCCCGAGGCTCTTTCTCATAGCCCTGCCCTGCTCGTCCTGGCCCAATCCGCCTACCCATGCCTCCTTGAACGGCGCTTTCCCTTTCAGCAGATACGACTTCAGAAGTGTGTAGTAAAGCCACGTTCTGACTATTTCCTTGCCCTGCATCCTGAGGGTCGTAGGGAAGGTCAGGTTGTGGAACTCCTTGTCCTTCGCGTACTTCGATATGAACAGCGGAGTCAGGCTGGAGTCCATCCACGTGTCGAACGTCCTCGTTTCTCCCACGAACTTCGTGTTGCCGCACTTCGTGCACTTCTTGAATGGAGCTTCATCCCTCCAAGGTCTGTAGTATGTCCCGGGCTTCGGAAGATGAGGCATGTTGCATTTGCTGCAGAACCACACAGGGATTTCCGTCGAGTAGTATCTCCTCCTTGAGATTGGATAGTCGGTGCTGATGAAGTCGATCCAATCGAGAAGTATCTTCCGGTGCATCGGAGGATGGAAGCGGATTTTCATCGCCAGTCTTCTGAGCTCCTGCCTGAACTCAAGCTGTTTGAGATAGTACTCTTCCATCGGGATTATCTCGATCGGGGTCCTGCTCCTGTCGCAGAGCGGGGTGCGGTGCTGGATCTGTTCCACCTTGGTGGTCGGATCCATCTCTCGTAGGTCTTGGATCATCTGGGACCTCGCGTCCTTCACCGGGATTCCCGCGTACTTCCCTGCGACGGCTGTCAGCTTCCCGTCGATGTCTATGGCGACGATTTCCTTGAGCTTCATCTCTCTGAACAACAGGACGTCGTTGTAGTCTCCATAGCTGCACACCATCACTATCCCGCTCCCGAACTTCGGGTCTACGCTCTTGTGCGCCCTAATCGGCACCTCTCTTCCGTAGATGGGGATGATGGCAGACTTGCCGATCAGCTTCTTGTATCTAGTATCCGCCGGGTTCACTATGAGGGTCTGACAGGCGCAGAGAAGCTCCGGCCTCGTGGTCGCTACGGGAACCGACGACTTCCCATCACTCTCTTTGAACGCGATCGTCACCAGGTAGGTCGGGAGCTCTTCATACTCGATTTCGGCGTCAGCTATCGTGGTGTTACAGTCCACGCAGTAGTTGTTGGGCCTGTTAGCCAGGTAGACCAGACCTTTGTTCCAGAGCTCGATGAATGACCTCTGGGTCAGCTGTCTGTACTCCTCTGAATCTGTCCTGTACTTGTTCTGGAAGTCGCCTGACGAACCGAGGGTCTTGAGGAGGCCCATCATGTACGCCTCCAGCTCGTCCAGCGCGTGCTTGCAGAGGTTGATGAACTCCTCTCTCGGGGTCTTTCTCATCTGCACCCTGTACTTCCGCTCTGCGAATATCTCGACGGGAAGGCCGTTCCTGTCTATTCCGATGGGATACAACACCCTCAGTCCTCTCATCCTGGCTGACCTCGCAATCATGTCGATCTGCGAGTATTGTGTCAGGGCGCCCGGGTGCCAAGGCTTCCCCGATGGGTATGGGGGCGGGGTGTCGATCACGAAGTTGCGAATCTTGCTATTTGATGGTTTGAACTCTGGAATTCCTTCAATGTCCCAGATTTCTCTGATTTCTGCCTCGAGCCTGGGGTCCCATGAGGTGGCCTCAAGCTTCGCCAAGAACTGGGACTGCATGAGACGACGCCCCATTCGCGTTCTGACCTATTTGAAGGTGAGCCGGTGCGGATTCAGGCTCAGGTGGAATACACTGACGGGTCGCGGACTCCAGCCTGGGCGAAAGCGAGCTTCCTCCTCTTGCAGTTGGAGCAGTAGCCACAGTGGACGGGAACGGACCTCCCATTCGCTTTTGTGAACCCCGACCCGGAGTAGCAGCTGTACGTGCACTCCCAGGGGACGCCCAGCTCTTCGCCCAGCCTAACGACCGCGTCCTTGTCGTAGGTTATCAGGGGGGCGCTGACATGGTAACCTCCGAAGTGCGTGGCCTGTTCCGCCACCTGTCCCATGAGTTCAAGAAACTCAGGAGTGTTGTCCTTCATCGCCACCGGAGTCTCCCTCCTGATTCCGATGTACACGTCCCAAGCCTCCCTCTGCCCGGTGGACAGGTAGCTCCTCAGGTCTGCGGACTCGGCATGGGCCAGCCCCGCTGTTACCAGCTGAAGGTTGCGCACGACGTCCCACCACTTCAGTATCCTTCCCTCGGCTTTTTTAGCGTCCCACAGGTCCTCTTCTTTGGTCTCCGGGATCGGCATGCCGCGCTTCGTCAGAAGGCTCGTGCTCAGCTCACCTAGCCACCCCAGGTCTATCAGCTTCAGCGGTGCGCCGAGCGCAGTCGCCACCTCTGCCACGCAGGCCTTCTCGTATTCGTATGTCCGTTGATGATAGTCTGCGAACACGAGCAGCATCTTCGGCGCTAGCAGCCTGTGCTTCACGTAGAAAGCGGTCGTGACCGAGTCGACTCCACCCGACGTCAATACCACGGCAGGCCTCGCGCGGCTCTCTCCTCCCACTACGTCGCCCTCCTGTTCCCAAAGAGCAGAATGTGAAGACGCGGGGTGAAGCGAAAGCCTCTCAGTTTGCAGTCCTCCACGAGCCACTGGCTTCGCTCAAGAAGCACGGCTCGGTCCGTCCCTTCCGGCATCAGCATCACTCTTTCGCGTGGCAGAAGATGGCCGGACACCATCGCGTCCACTTCGCCCAGATCCCGCTTATCACTGACAACAAACTTGAACCAAGCCTTGCGGGACTCGACCAAGGCCCGAAGGGCTGCTGGGCGGACCCTCACGCCCTCCTCAACGGAGCTGTTCGATGTCTTCGGGGAGACGTTGAAGCAGTCGACCGCCCTGACCATCTGCGCAGTAGGGACTATCGTACCGTTCGTCTCAACCTCTATGAAGAAGTGACCGCGCTTCAACCTTGCGAGCGCCGGCGCGAGAGCCCTCTGGTGGACGAGCGGCTCGCCACCCGTGACCACAAGATGCTTACAATCATACCTGGCCGCTTCTTCGGCTAGCGCCTCAGCGTCCATCAGCCGGTAGTCTATACCCTGTCTCGCCGCCTCCTGGTTCTGCCACGTGTATTTTGTATCGCACCACGAGCAGGAGAGGTTGCAGTAGTAGGTGCGCAGGAAGACGCTAGGCGTCCCTGCGTAGACGCCCTCGCCCTGCACGCTGAAGAATACCTCCGATATCGGAATCTGGTCGCGTGTTCTCCCCGTTGTCTTTCTCTCCTCCAACTCCGTGGTTTCTATGGCGGATCGGGTGGAGGCCCACTCACCCGCCTTCGTGAAGACCGTTGATGGTCAGATAATAAGAATACCGTTGGGCACAGGTTGTCTCTGCCCGCAGCCAGGCTACCGTTTTGCGCCCTTCTGGGCCGCGTTGGATGCTGAGGACAGTACTTCCTTCGGGAGCAGGCCGTAGATGTCTGGGTGCTCAACCCGCAGGTTCGAGAACCTAGGGGGCAGGAGACCGTTCCTCCTCGCCCTCCTTACGTTGTACTCCACAAATCTCTTCATCTCACTTGTCTCGCCGGCGGCAGCCACGAACGCTCTGATCCTTTCTATGGCGTCTTCGTCCTCCAGCTTCTTCACGTTTACAAGATACGGTGCGAGGACCAGCCAGACCAGCCTGTGCCTCCCGTCGGATACGGGGTGCTTCAAGAGGTCCTCAGCGTACTCGTACTCCTTCCCGACCCTGGGCCTTTGAACCGGCACGTAGCGCATGACGTTCGACTTCACCGAGGTGAGTTGCTTCGGGAACGGCGCCCTTCTGAGGTTTCGGACCCCTTCGGCGACCGCTGCCCGCGCGCACGCTTCGAAGAAGTCGTTCAGCAGGTTGTCCGACATGTAGACAAATCCCGAAGCGAGACTCTGTCTGACGAGCTTCCACTCCGGAGTCTTGCCGAGTTCATACCTGGATACGAGCATCAGATACTTCTCGAAGGGGATCTCGTATCTGACGCGGTCTTCGATGCCGGCTGCTCTCAGCTCGACGCCGAAGCACTCTGACACGACTAGGGTCCTTGTCTCGACGTTCTCACGCGAGAAGAACGCCTTCGACTTCTCTGCTTCCTTCTTCGAGTATCTCGATGTCAGGACAGGGTCCTGACTTGCCACGAAGGCTCCCGCGAAGAAGCTCAGGAACTCCACCAGTTCCGAAATATGCGGCTCGTATCCACTCCTGCCGAGGGCATTCATCAGCCTCACTTCGGTGTGGTCTACCACCTCCCCGCTCGCGAGGCCTTCCTCTACAGGTATTGACTCGAAGAACTTCCTTGACTGGGGGGCGAAGGGATACCTCAACTCGAGGTCGGAGAGCAGGGGCCCCGTCCCGTGAGACATTCTCCCTAAGACGGCCTTCCGGTCCTTTAAGGCTCCTTCTTCACGGCGGAGACTAGCAGACAACGCGTCCCTAGCCGGCAGGACTCGGCACTCGACAAGACAGTTGCAGGATGCTGCCTGCCGCTGTCGCGCGCACCTAGTTTGCCCGGTATCTCAGGAGTGCGGCCACTCCGCCAAAGGTCTTGAACATGTTGCCTTCTTCAGTCCCCGCAGATATCACCTCGACCTTGGACCCCACCTGGAAGGCGATGTCCTCAAGCACGTCGACCATGTCCCTCTCCACTACGTCGTAGTCTGTGCCTCCACAGTTGGAGCACCCAGCGGACGTGATTTCCTGCCTCTCCTGCGTCCTCCTTGCAATGGGTACCACCTCGCTCTTGACTGTGGAGCACTTCCTGCACTTCGCATCGAGCCTGACCATGTCCAGATCGTCGGAGACCAAGACCACTTCCGCGCTCGCCTTCTGCAGAGAGTCCATGACCCTAGGGAGACCGTAGACCGCGAGCCCTCCTTGCTTGTTGACTTCTCCCAGGAATCTCTGCACGAGCTTCTTCTCCTCGACCAGTCTCACGTCCTTCAGCAGGTCGGAGGCCTTCTCCACCAGCTCTCTCACGCCCTCCCTTCCAGAGTAGCCTAGGTCGATTGCGCCGAGGACCTTCTTCTGGAGCTCATAGTGCAGATAATCTCCTTTCAGGAATTCCTCCTTCGTAGGCCCAGGGCCGCCTACGATGAGGCCTGTCACCTTCTCGCTCTCGACGAAGGTGCGCGTCGCGTGTTCCGCCACCCTGTGGTAGTAGTACGTCAGCTCCATCTCTCGTCCTCTTTCATAGCGGCGTGCAGACTGTCCACCTTTGCGTGTCTTCCCGGATATTCCAGATGTTATGACGTCCACGACGTCTAGCCTGTCGCCGCTCAGTATCCCCAAGCCGGCCTCGCTCGCGTCGATGACGAGCATTCCGTAGACCCTCTCCTCTCGCAGCATGTCCTTCAGCCACTCGAGGTGGAAGTGGTCGTCGCACTGGTATGTGTACGCCACGACGGGCTTCGGCGGGACGATCTCGTAGACGTTCACGACTTCGCTACCCGGCCCGTTCGTCGGGAGCGCCCCGGCGAAGATGACCAGCCCTGTTTCAGGAGGACTCCTGTAGAGCTTCAGCCTCTGCATCGTCCTTGTAAGAGCGTCTTGGACGTGGTTTCGCGTGGTATCGGACTTTATGTTGCCCGCGGTTCCCCACTCGTCCCTCAGGTTCGCTATCACTTCGTGGATTGGCTTCTTCGGAGGCACGTAAAGCGAGACGAGTTCAGTCCCCCTCCCCTCCTTCGTGCTAAGCTCCGAGATGATCTTCCTGACCTTGTATAGCCTAACCGAGTCCGTCTTGGTCGACAGTCCAGAACCACCCCTGAGTCAGGCTGATGAAGATCGTGACTCGGTTCCGGCGTTTCCCATTAGACATAGAAAAGTCACCCTTACCCGTTTATAAAACCTACCGCATCAGAACAGTGGCATGCGAGGTCCGGCGCCTTGAGGATAGTGCTTAGGATCGGAGGCTCGGTGCTCGGTTCTCCGCCCTCGGCGAAGATGGTGGAGGCTTACGCGAAAGTCGTCGCAGACCTCACCTTCGAAGGCCACTCAATCGGCGTCGTTGTCGGGGGAGGACAGATAGCCAGAGACTACATCAGGTCCACAGCACAGATGGGGCTTTCAAACTATCAGCAGGACACGATTGCGATTCACGCGTCCAGGCTCAACGCGCGCCTAGTGGCGATGAAGCTGGGAGGCGTCAGTTCGGTCCCGACTTCGATAGACGGGATACTGCAGCGGCTGGCGCGCAACAGGGTCGCGGTGATGGGAGGACTCAAGCCTGGCATCACCACCGACACCGTCGCCGCCATGGTCGCGCAGAAATGGCACGCAGACCTTCTGGTCAAGGCCTCGGACCAGGCCGGTGTGTACACCAGCGACCCAAGGACCGACAAGAAGGCGAAGAAGCTCGACCACTTGACGTACGAGAAGATGAGGGAGATTCTCGGCGGCGCTCACAAACCTGGAATCCACAGCATCATCGACCCTGTCGCGGTTGACCAGCTGCTTCAGTCGAGGATCAGACTCGTCGTCTTGAACGGCGACGATCCTAGGGGCGTTATCAAAGCGGTTCACGGTGATAAGATAGGAACCCTTGTCAGCTAGCGCGTCAAACATACCAAGAGGGTTCTGAGCGTGCCTCCAGTCCTGGACTATGTCGCCTTGGCGGCCGCGGCCTCGGTCGCCTTCTGGTCTTCGCTCGTCGAGGCGACATACCTGACGCTCCGTCCCTTCTCCTTGAACTCTTCAATCAGGGACGGGTCCTCCCGGGCGTCCCAAGCACTGGGGATAGTCAGCGAGAAGACGAGGCTCGTAAGTGTCACCACTTTCATGGACACGGTCTCCAACGTTGTGCTTGCCAGCTCCATCGGGCTGATCCTCTCCAGCATCCTGGGCCCGATCGGCTGGGTCTACAGCATAGTCGGAGGCTCGCTGGTGATAATGACGCTGCTGTATCTTCTACCGAAGGCGATCGGCATAGAAAACGCGTTGAAGATGTCGATACTCCTGGCACCTTCGACGAGGATTGTGATGCGGGTTCTTGCCCCTCTGACGGTGCCGCTGGCTTCGTTCGCCAGGTCCGTGTCGGTCAGGCTGATCGGCAAGCCTGGATACAAGGAAGTCGACCTCGCCGTGGAATTCGAGGACGTCGTGGGGATGCTCGAGAAAGCCGGGCACATAGAGCCCGACGCCGGCAGGATGCTGCGCACTGCTCTCTCGTCCTCCAAGAGCAGCGCGGGAGACATCTGCACGCCAATCGGGGACATAGTCTCGGTGCACAGCGACACCAAGGTCTTGGAGGCCCTGAAGGTGATGGGGCAGGCGAACCACCCGAGGATCCCCGTCTACGAGCAGAAGAGGGGAGACTACATAGGGGCCATCACATTCCGCACGATCTCCAAAGCCATCTCTAGGGGGCTTCTTGACGACGAGATTCTGGACTACATGATCCAACCCGCCAGGGCATCCGTAGACGACGGACTAGCGACCGTCATGCAGGGGATGCAGGAGGCGGGCACGACCATCTCGTTCGTCTACGAGGAGAATAGGATGGTTGGGATGATCACCCTTTCTGACATCCTCGAACAGGTAATGGGAGTGAAGGTATAGCGGGCTAGCGTCTCTTCGTCGCCAGCTCGTTGAGCTGGTCGAACGATATCGCCCCCTCGAGCAAGGTCTGATAGGTCCCTTTGTCTAGGACCTCCCTCGAGGCACGCGCCAGCAAGCCCATCGCTGCGTATGACGCGCTCGGTCCGAAGCTCACTCTCGTAACGCCTAGTCTCCCTAGCTCTCCGATTGGAGGGAGCCCTACCCTTACCATAACGTTGACCGGGAAGCTTAGCGCCTCGACGTACTCCGATATCGCGGCTGGCTCGGTCAGGCCCATGGGATAGACGCAGTCTACGCCGGCGTCTCTGTACGCCCGACCCCTGGTTATCGCCTCTTCCAGCTTGGCCCTGTCGTCTCCTGTCCCGAATCTCAAGGCGTCTGTCCGGGCGTTGATCACGAACGGGATCTTCATCGAGTCCTTCAGCGCGACCAGGGCTTCTAACTTCGCCACCTGCCTTCGCACCGGCAGGAGTTTCTTCGTCTGGTGGACGAAGTCCTCGATATTGATGCCGATCGCCCCGGCAGTGATGACCGCCTTGACGCTGGAGGCCGCCTCTGAAGGCGAGTCTCCAAAGCCTCCTACGACGTCCGCGCTCAACGGGACCGAGAGCGCGCTTGCAATCCTTTTCACCGCAGACACATAGTTCTGGATGCCGATCCCCTCCCCGTCGCGGTGCCCCAGTGAAACCATCACCCCGGCGCTGGAGGTAGCCACAGCAGGGAAGCCGGCGTCCTCGAACACGCGGGCGCTGGGCACGTCCCACGCGTTGGGGAGCACGAGTATCCTTCCCCTGTGGAGGCTTCTGAACTCCTCCGCCCTTCTCGCCTGCGCTTCCACGTCCACCTTGTCGGTCGGGCCTGTCAACCCTCGAAGTCTCCGACTAGCCTCCGTAGTGCCCTGAGCGGGACTGCCCCGTTGCAAAGCACGACGTCGTGGAACTTCCTGATGTCGAACCTTGCCCCGAGCCTCTTCTGCGCCTCGCCTCGTAGCCGCAGCATCTCCAGCTGCCCCGTCTTGTACGCCAGGGCCTGGCCCGGCCATGTTATGTACCTGTCAACCTCGTTGACTATGTTGTTCTTCGCAAGCGCGGTGTTCTCGAGCATGAAGTTGATTGCTTGGTCCCTCGTCCACTTCATGGCATGCATCCCAGTGTCTACGACCAACCGGCACGCCCGCCAGGCGTCGTAGGAGAGAACGCCGATCCTGTCAAGGTCTGAGGAGTACAAACCCATCAGGTCTGCGAGCCTCTCCGAATAGAGCCCCCACCCTTCCACGAAGGCGGTGACGCCGCCGTTCTTCCTGAACTCCGGGATTCCCTCAAGCTCCTGCGCGATCGCTATCTGCAGATGATGACCCGGGATCGACTCATGGTAGGCCAGGGCTTCGGCCTCGTATCTGGGCCTGGTCTCAGGAGCGTACGTGTTGATGTAATAGCTCCCTGGTCTGGAACCGTCCGCCGCGGGCTGGCGGTAGTACGCTATCGTCGAGTGCTTCTCCTCGTGCTCGCCCATCCGCACGACCTCGCAGTCAGCCTTCGGGAGCCTCCCGAACCACTTCGCTATGGCCGCCTTTGCCTTCGCCAGTGCCGACTCGGCTTTCTCCGCCACTTCGTCGCGGCTGGAAAAGTAGAGGGAGCGGTCCGACCGCAGCTTCGCCAAGACAGCCTTCCTTTCCTTTATCCCGAATACCTTCTCTCCAAGTCTTTCCGTTTCTGAGTTGACTCTTGCGACCTCAGCGAGACCCGTGGCGTGCAGTTCCTCGGGCGTGAGGTCGAGCGAGGTGTGGACCCTGATGAGCCTTGAGTAGGCTTCCTTGCCGCCCGGAATGTGGACCACCCCCGGCCTGTCTTCCGGGCGGGCCTTGGGGAGGGCCTCCTTCTCCAGGAAGTCTCTCAGCCGCTTCAACGAGGGCTCAATCGAGTCCCGCATGGCGACGGTGAGTCCCTCTCTGAACTCCTTTCGGTCCTTCTCCGCCCAGTCTCCATGCTCTGTGGCGAGGGGGATGGCGAAGGGCGACTCCGCCTCGGGCTTCGACGCCAGCTCCTGCACCTCGTCGATGACCTTCTCCAGGCATATGCGAACTGCCGCCTTCCCTTCATTGAGGCCACGCCTGAGGTTTTCCGAGTAGTCGTCGAAGAAGTTCCCCATGGCGGTCCATCTCTTGACCATCGCTCTGGCCTCGGCGGGACTTCGTATC
This sequence comes from Nitrososphaerales archaeon, assembly GCA_030039515.1. GTDB lineage: Archaea > Thermoproteota > Nitrososphaeria > Nitrososphaerales > Gagatemarchaeaceae > UBA183. The sequence continues at coordinate 1,809 of JASHVT010000114.1, read as the reverse complement.
GGCTGGACTGATGCCATGTTCGCGAACTCGATTTGTGGCCCCTGGAGCGGGTCGACCGCCCACTCCTCTAACCTGCACGACGAGTAGTCCAAGGATGAGCCAGCGCTGACGGCGAGCGCCTCTAGGGTGAGCCTGTCGCCGTCTGGGAGCGCGTCTTCCTTGATGCTCTTGCATCGCTCCAAGATCGACGCGACGCGCCTGTCGAATCTCGCCCTCGCCTCAGGGGTGATGTCCTGAAGCTTGTCGTCGAACCTTCTGTCGCCCAATACGGTCGCGAAGGTCGGGTTGTCCTCCATCTGCGCCTCCCAGTACTCGGAGGCCAACCGCCGGAGAGTTTCGGCCTGGCTTTGCATGCCTTCCTCACCCGCGCGGGCCTCTTTACGCTTGCCTGTCGCGCAGACCTAGAGCTTGCCTAGCTCTCTCAGCTCGGTAAAGACATGTCTGTAGGATATCACGCCTACCCCGAAGAGGACGAGCGAGGTCAGGAGCAGGGCAGGGAGGTTGAAGACCCCGCTGGAGGGAGCTCCATTGATCACGGTCCGCAGGGCCTCGGCCCCTTGGCTCAGGGGGTTGTATTCGACGAACGTCACCAGCGCAGGAGGCAGGTAGGAGCTCACGATTGTCAGAGGATACGCTATGGTGCTGAGGCTGACGAAGGCGGTCTGGAGCCCGTCGGCGAACACCCAGTACCTGTCCCCGGCCTTCGAGAACAGGTTCAGGACCGCTGCAATCCCGGCCAGCCCCATGGCGAGGATGAACATGAACGGGATCAACAGGAGGGTCGCGGGCGTCAGAAGCTGGTGAAGGAAGGCCGACGCGACCAAGGTCAAGATCCCGGCGTAGATGGCGCCGCCGAGGCCGGCGGAGATCAGATGGGCTAGGACGATTCCGTCGAGGCTCACAGGAAGGGTGAGATAATACTGCGAGACCCCCTCTGTCAGACCGAGGTGGACCCGCCTGCCTACGTCGAACGACGCGAAGAAGAGGCCTGTTACTATCACGCCCGGGGCGTAGAAGTTGAAGTAGTTGATGCTCATCATATTCTTGTAGATCAGCCCGACTACGAGCATGTCCGTTATGTTCAACGCGATCAAAGTGCCGATCAGCCACTTCGTCCTGAAGAAGTAGGACAGGTCTATCCACATTATCCTGAGCATGCCGGTCAGTTGGTTCAAGACGACTTCACTCCTTCTAGTACACGGGGGACGAGCATGGTTCCTACTGTAAGCGTGGAGACGCCCACCGCTATGACGACGAACGCCGAGAGGGCCGGGCTCAGGAGCTGGGCCGTGTCAACCCCGAACACGCTTCTGAAGAGGTCCGCTCCATACGTCACGGGGTTGAGCACAGAAACTGACGCGTAGGAGGTGGGCATGAACGCCAGAGGATAGAGGATCGTGCTGAACCTGAGCAATAGCGCACTCATGCTCGCGACGATAGCGCTGTAGATGTCGAACGACTTGAATGCGACGAACGACAGGGATATCATTATCCCCATGATTCCCACGCTCATCAGCAGGAGGGCGACCAGGGACACTCCGAGGACGGCGGGAGGTAGACCCCCTACAATCGCGAGGAAGACTAGCGGGGGACCCACTCGCACTATGTTCACGGTCAGACCTAGGAGGAGCTGCTCCAGGAAGAGCGAGCCTCGGCCCATTGGAAGGGATAGGATGTACCTCAGCCTTCCTTCGTGCGCGCCCTCGACGAACCTCCTGCCAGCCCAGCTCCCTATGTTGAACGTCATTATCACTATCAGGCCTGTCCCGTAATAGACATAGTAGTCCGGGACCGTCACCACAAGCCTAG
>JASHVT010000113.1 GCA_030039515.1 Nitrososphaerales archaeon | reverse complement strand
TCGCTACCGCCCCAGGGTAGTATCCTTGACCAAACTTTGGGTGAGCCCGAAGGCACGGTCCCCACGATGTGGCCTGGACGACGGCCCCGCAGGTCTTTGACCCGAGTCTTGTCGCAGTTTAAAGATTAGGAGACGGCGTGCTCTCGGGACGACAGAAAGCTCAGGACAGCTTCAGGTGTTCGAGGAGCTTCGAATACGTATAGTCCGTCATGTCAGACTTGTAGTCCGATAACAGCTTGACTGTCGGCCTCGCGTCCCTGAGCCCGAGAGTCCTCCTCAGCAGAGGCGAGATTCGTCCCCCCACGAGCAGATATTGGGCCGCGGTCGTCACGTTCCTGGGCCTGCGCGAGGTCCCCGCAGACTCGAAGTCGATTATCCAAGGCCGGCCCTCAGCCACTACGGCGTGCTTGCGCAGGTTGCTTAGCTGGCCGTGGTCTACGCCCATTATGTCCAGCTTTCTGCATTGATTGAGGAGAGAGTGGACCATTCCCCTGGCTTGCTCCCTCATTCCTTGGCCGCTGAGGCCCCTGAGCCACTCGTCAAGTTCCTGATAGTCCAGCGCCTGCATCAGCATGAAGTCCTTCGTGTGCGCTACCACAGAGGGTCCGATCTCCAGCCTGTTGACCATCCGGGTCAGCGCCGCCTCCTTGTCCATGCTCGGCCTGTTGGCGTCGGTCCTCCTGATCTTGAGCGCCAGGTCGCGGTCCCCGGCCCTCACCTTCACGACCACGCCCACAGTCCCTAGCCCCAGAATCCCGAGCCTGCCTATGCGCACCCTCCCCTCGAACACAAATTCTGAGACTCCGATCTCCTTCAGCTGTCTGATCCTCGCCTTCGCGACGCGGAGGGAGATCCTCGGATAGGTCAGGATTTGGATGTACGGCGTCCTGACCAGCAATTCAAGGCTTGCGCGTTCCGATTGCATCCTCTGTAATCTCCCTGATGCCTGCTCCAAGCCAGGGCGACGCCTCCGCCTCTCGGATAAGGGACGCGCCGTGCAGCACCGTCCCGTCGCGCCTGAGCCCCGCGCCAAGCTCCCTCGACGCCCCTGTCTCTCCCCCCTTCCCTCGGACGAGGTCGACTAGCAGGGCTTCGAGCTCAACGTAGGCCCTCGGCCTCAGGGCCCTCACCCTAGCGTCGTCGTCCACCCACACCAGCCTGGACTCCCTGCTGTTCGACTCGATGAAGGCCCGGACGTCGTCCCTTCTGTCCACTGTGGGCCCCTTCCGCTGCTCCATCTCGGGCAGCGAGGTGAACTCGGGAATCATCAGTATGGCGCTCCTGTCGGAGTCGTTCGAGGCGGCCATCCACCTGGCGACCGCGAAGCCTTTGGACTCCACGTGGCTTACGATGTGCCTCGCCGTCCTTCTCAGCTCACCCCAGAGCGTGTCCTCGCTCAGCCTTTCATGGGAGAACGCGATGGCATAGACTTCGGGACGCTTCCCTCCGCGGGTCTTCTCCCTCATCGCTCGGAAGAAGGCCGGGCTGGGGCGCCTTAGAAACTCTCTGGATGCGAGCACCATCCTCCCGAGCTTCTCCGCCGAGATCGCTACGCCAAGGTCTCGACCGCCGTCGACGGGGTCTGGGAGGCTGAGCGGGTTCCCACGGGGCCTGAACTGGAGGCTTGAAAACCACTTCAGTGCCGCCTTGAAGGAGCCGAACCTAATCACCAGGACCTCTGTCACGTATCCGCTGAAGCCCTGTGTCTCTATCTCCGCGCCATAGACGCGCACGGACTTCATGAAGCGCTTGAGGAGCCTCACCTCTGTCTTCTTCTCCTCCGGGAGCCCGGCGACCACTTTGACGTGGAAGGGCGACCTGTCAGCGGCGCTCCTCCACTCGCCCTCCCTCACGTCGTAGCAAGGCACGATGTTCACCTTCACGTCCCCAGCCAACGCCTCCGTGTAGGGGTGCTGGGCGAACTTCTTTCCAGTCGGAAGCCCTCTCGCGGCCCTGCGCCCGACCGCGAGCCCCACCTCCTCGAAGCGCTCGTCCGTGACCGAGGTGTCGATCTTGACGAATATGTCTAGGTCGACTTCACGCGCCAGCCAGGTCCCTTTGGCGAACGAGCCTCCCATCATCACCCCCCTGGTCTCAGTATAGGCGTCGGCCGCCTTCCTCGTCCTGTCGAGGAATTGCTCGGCGAGGGCGTTCATCTTGTCCGAGTCCTTCCTCGGAGGGATCACATCCCTTCGAGCGCGCGCGATGACACGGTCGGCAGGGATCAATTCAGCGGGTACACTCCAACGTCAGAGTAGACAGGGCCCCTCGGCGTCAGAGTGCTCGACTTCAGCCGCAGGGCCACGAGGTCCGTCAGACCGAAGGCCAGGGCAGAGCAGTTCCTGATCTCGGCCGCCAGTGCCTGCGAACCCCTTGGAGACCTGACCCTGGCGAGAGTCAGGTGAGCCTTGAACTCCCCCCTCTCTTGCTCGCCTATCCCTTGTAGTGCGCCGGAGACGGAGCTTGCTATCGAGTCGACCAGGGACCCGCCCTCGGGCGACATGCCGCACCACACTACCCTAGGGCTGGCCGCGCTCGGGAAGGCTCCTACGCCTCTCACTTCGGCTCTTCCCCCCTTCAGAGACAAGGCGCCGAGCCTCGTCGCAGCCTCAGACGCTTGCGCCTCTGATATCTCGCCGAGGAACCTGATCGTGAAGTGCAGGTTCTCACGTTCGACCAGTTTGAGGTCTGCCCCTGTGGCACGGAGCTTGGCCTGCACGGCTTGGATCGAGTCGAGGACCTTGGGCTCCTCGACTCCCAGGGCGACGAAGGCGCGCAAGCGGACCCTCGAAAACGGGAACTCGATTTAAATCCGCTACGCGGCGGGCAGATGACAGGTCAGTTTGGTCCAGATTGTGGCGATCACAGGGATGCCCGGCGCTGGGAAGTCGACGGCGGCCAAGACGCTCGTGGCGAAAGGTTGGAGGAGGATAGTGATGGGCGATGTGATACGGAACGAGACGGCGAGGAGAGGGCTGGAACCCAACGCCAAGAACACCGGAGAAGTGATGACCAGCCTGAGGAAGGAGTTCGGCGAGTCGGCGGTAGCTGACCTCTGCATGAAGGAGATAACGAAGGAGGCCTCGGACAGGGTCGTCGTCGACGGCATTCGGTCGCTGGCAGAAGTGGAGAGGTTCAGGAGAGGGGCGAGCGTCCTGCTCGTCGCGGTGCATGCCTCGCCAGAGAGGAGGTATTCTCTCTTGAAGGAAAGGGGCAGGAGCGACGACCCGCTTTCGAGAGAGATGTTCACGTCGAGAGACGAGAGAGAGCTCGGCGTTGGGATAGGGAAGGCGATAGCCATGGCAGACGAAGTGATCTCGAACGAGAGGACGTCTCCCGATAGGCTTGCCTCGCAGATGTACGAGGCTGTCGAGAGGTGGCTGAAGGCTGCCGGCGCCTGATGGACGCTTCAAAGTGTCGGTGGATGCCGGCGTGTCTCCCTCCGAGAGCCCCGCGAAGGTAGCCGCGGCTGTTGCGAACGTGGTGGGAGTGGACGTCGCAGAGGTGTCAATGTCCGACGCGCGTGCGAAGTTCTCGTCGGACGACCCCGGCTCGCTCAATCGGTTCCGCGAACAGCTGAGGGCGAGGAGAGTGAGGTCTGCGGCGAGAGCGGCGCTTTACCGAGGAAAGACCGGGGCCTCGGCAACCCTTCTCCTAAACCGGCAGGCGGCGGCGGTGGGCGTCGTCGCCGTGTGCGGAGAGCCTGAGGAGTCGCCTCTTGGTCCCATAGTGATGACGATTGGCTCCGAGAAGCTGGACGAAGTGATAGAGTGGCTGACGAGTCAGGAACCGCGGTAGCCGACCTCCACCTTCATGCCGTCTGATGCGGCGAACGTGCTCGGGAACACCTGGCGGGCCTCCCTCACGAGGCCCGAGACGCTCCTATATCTTGCGCTGAAGTGGGTCAGCGCGAGCCTTCCCGCCCCGGCCGCCTTGGCCACCCCGGCCGCCTCCACGCAGGTGCTGTGCATGCGCTCCAGGGCCTTGTCTCGGTCGCCCTGCTTGAAGGTGGAGTCGAAGATCAGCAGGTCGCACCCATGGAAGAACCTCGCAAGCCTGGCTGAGGGCCTCGTGTCGCCCGAGTAGCCTATCTTCCGTCCGGGCCTGGGCGAGCCTGTCACTTCTGAAGGGAGTATCCTCCTTCCCTTGACGGTCACGGGCCGTCCCTTTTGCAGTCTCGACCAGAGCTTGCCCTCAGGGATCCCCAGCGCCTTCGCGTCTCCCGGATGGAACTCGCCAGGCCGCTCGTGCTCCTCCAAGAGGTAGCAGTAAGCCTCCACGGAGTGGCTGGCCTTGGTCGCCCTCACTCTGAAGCCTCTCGTCCTGAGCACGGTCCCTCCCTTGACGGCGCGGAAGCTTATGGGGAACGAGAGCCCGATCTGGAGCAGCTCAGCGGTCACTTGGAGCCACTTCTGGAGCTTCGCAGGGCCTACGACGTTGACCTCCTTCTTCCTCTGAGCCAGGCTCATCGTCTGCAGCAGGCCGAGAAGGCCCGTCACGTGGTCCCCGTGGAGGTGGGTGACGAGGATAGTCATCTCCTTGTTCAGGCCTATCCCGTGCGTGATCACCCTCCTCTGGACTCCTTCGCCGCAGTCCAGCAGGACGACCTCGCCCTCCCTCACGACCGCGATCGACGGCAGGCCGCGCTCCCTTGTCGGCGCCGCCGAGCTCGTCCCGAGAAAAGTCACGTCGAGGCTGGTCGTCGCTATCTCCTCCTCAGGACAGAAATCGTCCGTGTCAGGAGCTTATGAACGTAAAGGTCGTGCTCCTCCTCCACCTCGAAGCCGCCCGCGACCATCTGAGCTCCTGTCTTGGCGTGCATCAGCACGGCCCTGGCTCCGGCGGGGAGCAGCCTCGCCATGGAGGAGAGCGCCAGCCCGACGACCTCGTCCCGGTCGGCTCCCAGCGTGCTGGAGGCCCGCCCGTAAGGGACGTCAGTGGCTATGGCATCCACCCTTGCGAGGGGAGGGAAGAAGGCGTCTCCGCGCATCACACCGAGCCACTCTTGGCCCAGACTCCTCATGTTGCCGAGAGACCCTCTCGCCATCTTGGGGTCC
>JASHVT010000112.1 GCA_030039515.1 Nitrososphaerales archaeon | reverse complement strand
TGAACTTCGTTCTGGGGCCGCTCCCTCGGATCCCCGGCGCGGTAATCGTGAGCGCATGCTCGGGCCATGGGTTCAAGTTCGCGAGCGTGATAGGGGAGATCGTCGCCCAACTGGCTGCCGGGAGGGACTGCGGCTTCGACATCTCCTTCCTAAGTCCTGCCAGGTTCACCCGCGGCGCTTAAGCAGCGAGTAGTCGCGCTTCGCCCTGCCTTCTGTCAGGAGCCCGTTCTGGACGTCGGCGAGGACCTTGTCGCGGGGCCTCAGGCCAGGCCGACCATAGCCACCGCCTCCGGCTGTCATGATTGTCACCTCGTCACCTTTCTTGAGAGTCCGCGTCGTCTTGGTCGGCAATCTCCTTTCCTTCATGCCTCTCCGCAGATAGACACGCGTCTCGCCGCCGCCCTGCCCTCCGTGCAGACCCCAAGGAGGATGCCTCTCCCTGTCAGCCGCTATAGTAAGAACGGTCCCGTCTGCGACAGACTTGAACGCTCTGACGAGCCCACAGCCTCCCCTCGACCTCCCGGCCCCCGAGCTATCGGGCCTGAGCTCGTACCTCGTCACGAGGAGCGGGAAAGACCTCTCGATCTCCTCGATAGGCGTGTTCATCGTGTTGGTCATGTTCGCCTGAATCCCGTCCACCCCGTCCGAGTCGTGCGAGCCGCCGAGGCCCACGCCGATCGTTTCGTAGAACGACCAGCCTCCTCTCCAGGGGCCTCCCATCATGACGTTGTTCATCGAGCCGCCCGCAGCCGCAGGCACCCCCTGTAGTGCCTCCGAGAGGGCCTTGAATAGCACGTCCGCGTTCCTCTGGCTCGTCTCTACGTTGCCCGCGCCTACCGGGTGCGGTCTGGTCGGATTGAGAAGGGAGCCCACGGGGGCCCTGATGCGGATCCGCCTGAACGCCCCGTGGTTCGCAGGGATGTCACTCCCCGTCAAGCATCTCATGACGAAGTAAGCTCCTGATATGGTCACGCCGAAGACGGCGTTGAGCGGGTAGTCGACCTGATGGTCCGTCCCCGCGTAGTCGACGTCCACCCCCTCGTCGTCTACCTTCACATTCACGTGAATCTTCAGGTCCTCGCTATCGGGTCCTTCCAGCGTGTCTGAGGCGCTGAAAGTCCCTTGCGCCAGCCTCGAGAGCCGACTACGCATCATTGAGTCAGAGTGCTCGAACGAGTCGTCTGCCGAAGCTAGGAACGCCTCGATCCCGTACCTCTCGATCAGCCCGAGCACCTTCCTTTCACCGGTCGTGTTGGCCGCTGCCTGCGCCATGAGGTCCCCTCTGCGCTCCTTTGGAGACCTTGAGCCCTTGGCGAAGTCGTCCACCGTGCTTGTCACAAACCTTCTTCCCTTCTGAAGATATGAGGGCTCCAGCACGTAACCCTCCTCGGCGAGCGTCCTGGCCTTCATCGAGATGCTCCCTGGGACCAGCCCGCCCACGTCCGCGTGGTGGGCCTTGTTCGCCGCGAATGCGACCAGCCTCCTGTTGTAGTGGATCGGCGAGAGGACCGTGACGTCGTTGAGGTGCGTCCCCGTGAGATACGGGTCGTTGGAGGCAATCATGCATCCTCTGTCGAAGGCCAGACCATCACTCTCGCACCGGGAGATCAGGTTGCGGAGCCCCCAGGGGAGGGAGCCCAGGTGGACCGGGATGTGCTCTGCTTGCGCGAGGAGCTTCCCGTCTGCAGTGAACAAGGCCGCAGAGTGGTCCATGCGCTCCCTGACGTTCGGAGAATATGCCGCGTTCCTCAGCGCCAGCCCCATCTCCTCGCTCGCGTACTGCAACGCGCTGCCGATGATCTGCGAGGTCAGCGGGTCGGTGTTCAACGAGCAAGCACCAAGCCGTACTCTTCCGCCCGCCAGCGCCATGACGGATTGACGACTGTGGTCGAGTCATACTCTTCGAAGATGCAAGGACCTCGCCCGCCAGAGCCAGACGGCGTGCCTTCCCTGACATGGACCTTGACATCACGCCACTCGCCGGCGACCCAGGCTAGCCTTGCCTTGGGCTTGGTTGACCTCCCGGCCTCGACCCGAGGAGGATCGAACTCGTCGCCAGGGACAACGGCTCTCGCCCTTATGTTGACGACCTCGAGAGGATCCCGGGAAGAGTAGCCGAACAGCGACCGGTGCTTCGCATCGAAGGCGCGCCTGACGCCCTGGTCGCCCCGGTAGTGCAGGAGGAGCTCGTGGGCCTGCCCCCTGTACCTCACCTCGTAGTATCTCCTGACTTCGTATCTCGTGAACCCCTGAGACTCCATCTCCTTGCCCACAGCTGCCTCGAGCTCCCCGAACGCTCCGTGCAGCTTCGGCGTCCCCCTGACCGGCGCCGAGAAGTCCATCATGAACTCTCCCGCGAGGAGCCCGTATGCGGAGAACAGCCCCGCGTGTACCGGCACGAAGATCCTGTCGATGCCGAGCCCCTCGGCGAGGTCGCACGCGTGCAGGGGGCCCGCCCCTCCGAAGGCTATGAGCGTGAACCTCCGCGGGTCTCTGCTTCTTTCAGTGCTCACTATCGAGATGGCATGAGACATGTCGTGGTTGACGATCGCAAGGATGTCCGTCGCGACACTCTCGACGCCAGATCCCGATGGGCCTGCGAGCCTGCGCAGCGCGGCCTCGGCCAGGTCCTTTCTGATCCTCATCTTGCCGCCGAGGATCGCCTTGGGGCTCAGCCTGCCCAGCACCACGTTCGCGTCGGTGACGGTCGCGAGCGAGCCTCCCCTGTCGTAGCACGCCGGGCCCGGGTTCGAGCCTGCGCTTTGAGGTCCGACCTGAAGGCGTCCCCCTGCGTCTCGCCAGGCTATCGTCCCTCCGCCGGCGCTGACCTCCGCGAGGTCGATGAAGTCCCCTCTGACCGCGTAACCGCTCCCCTTGATCGACCTGCCGCTATACGCCCTCCCGGCCGCTTCGAACTCCGTGACGATGTCTGGCTCTCCGCCTTCCACGGCCCCCGCCTTGGCGGTCGTCCCGCCCATGTCGAAGGTCAGGACGTCTCCCAGGTCCAGGCGCCGGGCGAGCCTGGCCGAAGCAATTACGCCGGCCGCGGGTCCAGACTCGAGGACCGAGACCGGCTTGTCGGAGGCGAACTTCACAGTCTTGGCCCCGCCGTCCGACCCCATGACGAACACGGGAGCCGCGAAGCCCGACTTCCTCAGGGATGACACCAGGCGCTCAAGGTAGCTCGACACAAGGGGCGAAAGGGAGGCGTTCACTACGGTGGTGCTGAAGCGTTCGTACTCCCTGTATTCTCGGTCGACCTCGCTTGAGATGCTGATGTGGTCCCGGTAACCTGCGCTGCGGAGGACCTCCCGCATGGCCTTCTCGTGGACGTCGTTCACGTAGGAGTTGAGGAAGGCGACCGATACGGACTGGAAGCCTCCGGAAGATATTCGCCTCGCGACCGCCTTAGCACCCTTGAGGTCCAGAGGGGTGACTTCCTTCCCGTCGTGTCCAATCCTGCACCTGACGGTGAACCTGTCCCTCCTCGCGACCAGCGGCTCCGGCCGCTTCGTCGAAAGGTCATAAATCTCAGGCCGCCTCTGCCTGCCTATCTCCAAGACGTCGCGAAATCCCTCGTTGGTCACGAGGGCGGAATGCACCAGTCCTGTCTTCGTGAGAAGCGCGTTGGTGGCGATGGTGGTGGCGTGCGACAGCGTTGACGCGCGAGACGCGGCCCGGCCGAGCTCCCGGACTCCTGA